>JAJZID010000150.1 GCA_021810705.1 Actinomycetes bacterium | reverse complement strand
TCAGCGACTGTGAGCAGGGGGCGGGCAAGAACTGGGCGGTGGTGCGCGACATCGCGCTGACCACGCTGCGCCGGCGTGATTCCTCCGGCAGCGGGCCCGCTGGCCCGCAGCCGGGCCCGGCCGTGAACGGCGCCGCGCAGGCCGGCCGGCAACCGGTGACGGTCGTGACTGGCGGGCGCCCGATCGATCCCGACGCGGACAACGTCTGCCTGCTCACGGGCGCGAGCGGGTTCATCGGCGGGCACCTCGCCGCGCGTCTGGTGCGCGACGGCTACCAGGTCCGCTGCCTGGTGCGGCCCACCAGCGACACCACCAAGCTCGTCGGCCTCGGCGTCGAGCTGGTGCACGGCGATCTCACCGATCCCGCCTCGCTGCCGCGTGCGGTCGAGGGCTGCCGCTACGTGATCCACTGCGGCGCGATGGTCTCCGACTGGGCGCTGCCGCACGAGATCGAGGCCGTCAACGTCGCGGGCACGAGCAGCCTGCTGGCGGCGAGAACCACGGCCCGGTGCGCTTTGCCAACTGGTATGCGCACACCAAACGGGCCGCCGAGGGGCAGGTGCGCAGTGCCGCTGCGGCCGGCATGGAAGCCGTCATCCTGCGGCCCGCCACCGTCTACGGACCCGGCTGTCAGGAGACGGTGCTGGAGGTCGCCAGGGCGATCCGCGGGCGCCAGATGCTGCTCGTGGGCGGTGGGCGGGCGCTGGTCGGGCTCTGCTACGTGGACAACCTGGCCGACGCCACGGTGCTTGCGCTGAGCCACGAGCGGGCTTCCGGCGAGGCGTTCAACATCGTCGACGGCGTGGATGTGACCTGGCGGCGGTTCGTGGATGACCTGGCCGCCGGGCTGGGCGCGCCGCGCGCGCGCCTCAACATCCCCTACCCGGTGGCCGCCGGCCTCGCCGTGGGCCTCGAGCACGGCTACCGTGGCCTGCGCCGCGCCACAGGGCTGAGCACGCGCGCGCTGCTCTCGCGCCAGGCGGTCCAGTTGATGGGCATCGACCAGAGCTTCAGCACCGCCAGGGCGCGCGAGCTGCTCGGCTGGGAGCCCCGCGTGGACTACCAGACCGGCCTGCGCGAGACGCTCGACTGGCTGCGCTCTGTGGGTGTCTAGCTTTCTGAGCGAGGCCCGCCGGTGGGTGTAGGATCGAGCCTGTGATTCTCTACGTGTGTCCTGCCGGTACCTCCGGCCCCTCCGCTCTGCACCCCTGCACCAAGGCCGCCAAGGCGCTGGACGGCGCCGGCTATAAGTACGAGACGCGGCGTGTGAAGACCAATCGGGGGATGTTCTGGACCTGGGGCTCGCGTTCGCGCGACCGCGCCGAGATCAAGCGCCTGAGTGGCCAGGAGTCGGTTCCGATCCTGGTGCTCGACGACGAGACGGTCGTGACCGGGTCCGGCGAGATCGTCAAGTGGGCGCAGGCCCACCCTGCCTCCGCCTAGCGGCGCGTCGGCCCGCTCGTCCGTCCTGAGTCCGCCCTGCGCCCGCTCTGGCACGGCACCGTGCCGCCGCGGGCATGGGGACCGTCTTGCTAGCATGCACAATGCTACAGTTGTGTAGCGGTGGACTGGCAGATCGGTGGTGGTTGGCTGAAGCCACCGCCCGCAACGTGGAAACGAGCAGAAACGAGACGACAATGGACGTGAAAACAGAAGACTTTCAGCGGGCGGTGATCGAACGCTCGCACGAGCTGCCGGTGGTGGTCGACTTCTGGGCCGCCTGGTGTGCGCCGTGCCGGACGCTTGGTCCTGCCCTGGAGGGTGAGGCCGCCAAGCGCGCGGGGCTGCTCGAGCTGGTCAAGCTCGACGTCGACGCCGAGCCCGAGATTGCGGCCCGCTACGGCATCCAGAGCATTCCGACGGTCGTGGCGTTCCGCGATGGTGAGCCGCTGACAGGCTTCATCGGCTCCCGGCCGCCACGCGCGGTCGGCGAGTTCTTCGACGAGCACGTCGTCGAGCAGGCGCGAGGGGTCGAGCCGGCGGCTGCGCTTGAGGTCGACGCCACCGTGGTTGAGGTGTCGCTGTGAGCCAGCTCACCGAGGCGCCCGCGGCCACGCGCCCGCAGGGCGCCAAGAAACCACAACGAGTGGTGGTTTTCAGCACCCCGACATGCCCCTGGTGTGATCGAGTCAAGGCCTATCTGCGCCAGCAGAGGATCCCCTTCCGGGAGGTTGATGTGTCACGTGACCGCGCTGCGGCGCGGGACCTCGTCCGGCGCACCGGCCAGATGGGCGTGCCTGTCGTGGAGATCGGCGGCAAGCCGGTGATCGGCTTTGACAAGGCGAAGATCGACCGCCTGCTCGGCCTCGGTCACTGATCGCCGCAAATGGCGTTGACAAAGCAAAGGAGCAATGAACATGGAAGAAGAGATCCAACCGCTGGGCGCCCGTGTGCTGGTGCGCGTGGTGGAGGAGGAGACCGTTACCCGAAGCGGGATCGTGCTGCCCGACACCGCCAAGGAGAAGCCCCAGCGCGGTGAGGTCGTCGCCGTCGGTGATGACGACGAGATGATCAAGGTCGCCCCCGGGGACCTTGTGCTGTACCCGAAGTACAGCGGCACCGAGGTCGTGCTCGACGGACGCGACCACCTGATCCTCGAATCAAGCGATCTGCTTGCGGTGATCCGGTCCGTCGCTGCCGCGGTGCGCTAGCCGCTTGCGCTCGCGTGTGTACCGCGCGGCCCGGCGGGCCGCGCGGTACAGCTAAGCTCGCCGGGCCATGCGCTGCGCGATTCTCACCGTCTCAACGTCGGTTGCGGCCGGTACCGGCGAGGACCTGTCTGGGCCGGCGCTCGCGGGTGCGGTCCGCGCGCTGGGTGCGGAGATCGTGGCGCAGGCGGTGCTCGCGGATGACCGCGTCGCGATCGAGGCGTGGTTGCGCGAGCAGGTCGCGGCTGGCGTCGAACTCGCCCTCACCACCGGTGGTACAGGGCTCACGCCAGATGACGTGACCCCGGAGGCGACACGCGCGGTGATCGAGCGTGACGTCCCCGGCCTGGCTGAGGCGATGCGGGCCGCATCGCTCAAGCACACCCCGATGGCGATGCTCTCACGCGCGCTGGCCGGCGTCTCCGGCGGCACCTTGATCATCAACTTTCCCGGCAGCCCACGCGCGATTGCACAGCTGTTCGGCGTGGTGGAGCCGGTGCTCGGGCATGCAGTTGCCACACTGCGTCGGCAAGATGCGGGACGCGGCGAGCACGATCACCACTGAAGGCGCGGCGGTGGCCGATGCCGGCGGCCAGCCGGTCGTCGCACTCGAGCGTCTGAGCCGCCACTTTGGCGAGCGCACCGTGCTGCGCGCCATCACGCTTGAGCTCAGGGCTGGCCAGACGCTCGCGGTGCTTGGCCGCAACGGCGCCGGTAAGTCGACGCTTTTGCGGATTCTGGCGACCCTCTTGCGACCTCACGCGGGCAGCGTGCGGCTGTTTGGCGAGCCGCTCCCACGCCAGGCGTGGGCGGTCCGCGGGCGCATCGGCCTGCTCGGTCACGAGCCGCTGCTCTACCGTGACCTGAGCGGTCGTGAGAACCTCACCTACCACGCCCGGCTCTACCGGGTTCCAGCGGCAAGGGTCGAGGAGGTGCTCGCCGCGGTGGGCATGCGCCAGCGCGGCGATGACCCGGTGCGCTCGCTCAGCCGCGGCATGGTGCAGCGCCTGACGGTTGCCCGCGCCGTGCTGCACAGTCCCGAGCTGCTGCTGCTGGACGAGCCACGCTCGAACCTCGATCCAGCGGCCGGTGATCTGGTTGAGCCGCTGATCGGCCGCAGCGCCGCAGTCACGCGGGTGCTGACCAGCCATGACCCGCAGGCCGCGCTGGCCGAGGCCGATCTGGTGCTGGCGCTCGCCGGCGGCCGCGCCGCGTATCTCGGCCCGCCCGACGGTCTGGCGCCAGCGAAGCTGAGGAGCCTGTACGCGTGAGAACGGCAGCCGCGATTCTGCGCAAGGACCTGCTGCTCGAGCTGCGCACGCTCGAGACGCTGCCCAGCATGGCGCTGCTCTCGATCTCGACGTTCGTGATCTTCCACTTCGGTTTGAATCGGGATTCGCTCTCAGGCCAGCTGGCCGCCGGCGTCTTCACGGTCACGCTGCTGTTCGCCGCGATGCTGGCGATCAACCGGCTGTTTCTGGCCGAGCGTGAGCAGGGCGGCTTTGACGCGTTTCTGCTCGCGCCCGTGGACCGCACGGCGATGTTCGCCGCCAAGGCGACGGCGCTGTTCATCTTCATGGTGGCGCTGGAGCTGGTCGCGGTGCCGGCGTTCGCGCTGCTGCTGGCGCCACCACGGCTCGGTCATTCACTGGCGGGCTTCGTGCTGCTGCTGGTGCTGGCCGACGGCGCCTTTGCGGTGATCGGCACGTTCGTCTCGGCGCTGGCGGTGCACACCCGTGCCCGTGACCTGATCGGGCCGATCATCGGGCTGCCGCTGATGTTGCCCGCGCTGATCGCCACGGCGCGCGGCATCGGGCCGCTGCTGACGGCCAACTCGAGCGGCTCGCCGCAACTGAAGTGGCTGCTGGTGCTGGCGCTCTATGATCTCTTCAACGCGCTGCTCGCGGTAGGGTTGTTTGACTACCTGATCGAGGAGTGACGGCGACAGATCGTATGAGCACCCACGTTCGGCATCTGCGCGGCCTCACGGTCGTAACAGCCCTGATGATCACGGCTGGCTTGGCGCTGACGTTCTTCTACGCCCCGCTCGATGCCGAGCAGGGGTTCGTGCAGAAGATCTTCTACATCCACGTGCCGCTGGCGATCGTCTCGCTGGTCGGCTTCTGTCTGGGTGGCGTCTACGGGATTGGCTACCTGCGAACGGGCAAGCGGATCTGGGACATGCGGTCCTACTGCGCGATCCACATGTCGCTGATCTTCTCGGTCGGCGGGCTGGTGGCCGGCTCGATCTGGGCCAAGGCATCATGGGGCCACTGGTGGGTTTGGTCTGACCCCACGCTTGTCTCGTATTTGATCGTGATCCTGCTGTATTGCACCTACCAGCCGATGCGCTTCTCGATCGAGGACCCCGAGCGCCAGGCTCGCTACGCCGCCGTGTTCTCGATCGTCGCCGGGGCCTTCGTGCCGATCAACTTCATCATCGTCAACCTCTCCTCCGAGTACCTCCACCCGCGTGTGCTCAACCTCGAGGGCGGCGCCATGCCCGGCTCGATGAAGCTCGCGTTCTACACCTCGTTGGTCGCGATCGCGCTGTTGTTCGCGACGCTCATGAAGTACGAGATGGCCGCCAAGGAGCTGCGGATCGAGACGCGCCGCCTGCGTCGGCGTCTGCTGGGCGACGACGCCGGCCCGCTTGCCAGGACCGCTTCGCCGTCATGAGCCTGCTGTTTGCCGAAGCTCCCGCGCTGCCGCTGAACGCCGCCGGCCCCTACGTCGCCGCGGCCTACATCGTCTTCGTCCTGATCCTGCTGATCTATCTGGGGATCATGGCCCGCCGCCTGATGCGCAACAGCCGCGAGCTGCGCGAGCTGCGGACGCAGCTCGAGGCGCGCGAACGCACCGGTGCGCACCTGCACGAAGCTGACGACAGCGTCGAGCCCGAGGAGGTGCAGTTGCCTTGAGCGAGCTTTTGGCGGTCGGGATCTCGCACAAGACCGCCCCGGTCGAGTTGCGCGAGCGCCTGGCGCTGACCGATGCACGCGCGCTCGAGTTCGTCCGTGATCTCC
>JAJZID010000149.1 GCA_021810705.1 Actinomycetes bacterium | reverse complement strand
TCAACAACGTCACGGTCGGCAAGCTCATCGGCAAGGGCTTCGTGTCCTGCACCAAGAGCTGGCTGAAGGGCAAGGAGCCGAAGTTCATCGAGATGCACGGCGCCGCGACCGACAACAACGCGACGCTGTTCGCCGAGGGCTACAACAGCATCCTCAACCCGCTGGAGAAGCAGGGCAAGATCAAGAAGCTGTTTGAGACGGCCGACACCTGGAACCCGACCTCGCCGCCGCCGGACGCGCTCAGCGAGTTCAAGGCCGCCTACAGCGAGCTGGTTTCCAAGGGCACGCCGCCCAACTCGGCCGTGATCCCCAACGACGAGACCGGCGCGCCGATCATCTCGTACCTGCAGAGCCAGGGTGTCAAGCCCTACACGTTCCCGACGACCGGCCAGGACGCCACGCTCACGGGTCTGGACAACGTTCTGTCCGGCTACCAGTGCGGCACGGTCTACAAGCCGATCTACAAGGAGGCTCAGGCGGCCGTCACGCTGGCGCTCTACATGCGCGCCGGCAAGAAGGCTCCCAAGAGCCTGCTGAACTCCACCACGCTTGACCCGATCACCAAGGCCCACGTGCCGTCGGTGCTCCTGGTCCCGACGTGGGTCACCCCGCAGAACATGAAGGCCACGATCGTCAAGGACAACTTCGTGCCCGTCAAGCAGCTCTGCGCCGGTACCTACGCCAAGGACTGCAAGCGCTACGGGATCAAGTAGTTCTGCTGAGCAGTTGACTGGTGGGATAATGCCCGCTCACCGGCTTCGGTGAGCGGGCATCCCGCCGCTTCTTATTCAGGTTCCTGCAACGACGAGCACTGGCATTACGCATATGACCACAACTGAAGGCAATGGCGCGCTGCTGTCGCTGCGCGGCGTAAAGAAGCACTTCGGCCCGGTGCAGGCCCTGAGCGACGTCACCCTCGATATCCCGGCCGGCCAGGTGACCGCCCTTGCGGGCGACAACGGCGCCGGCAAGTCGGTGACGATCAAGACGATCTCCGGGCTGTGGGCACCGGACGGCGGCCAGATCCTCTGGGACGGCAAGCCGGTCCACCTGAGCGGCCCGCGCGCCGCCGAGGCGCTCGGCATCAAGACGATCTACCAGGACCTGGCGCTCTGCGACAACCTGGACATCGTCCAGAACATGTTCCTCGGCCATGAGCACCTTGCGCACCGGCTGCTCGACGAGGACTCGATGGAGACCAAGGCGCGCGAGACGCTAAAGGAGCTGCGTGTCACCACCGTGCGCTCGATCCGCCAGCCGGTGGCCTCGCTCTCCGGTGGCCAGCGCCAGTCGGTCGCGGTCGCCAAGGCGGTGATGGCCAACGCCAAGCTCGTGATCATGGACGAGCCCACCGCGGCGTTGGGTGTGAGCCAGACCCGCATGGTGCTAGAGCTCATCAAGCGGCTCGCGGCCGGCGGTGTCGCCGTGATGCTCGTATCCCATAACCTGAACGACGTGTTCGAGGTGGCGGACCGCATCGCGGTCATGTATCTCGGTCGCCTGGTGGTCCAGGGGCCAGTGTCGGAGTTCACGCCACAGACCGCCGTCGAATACATGACGACCGGCACCGCCAAGCATGCGGCGCAGGCCGCCTGAGCGCGCGACAGACCCGACCTTCCGAAAGTGAGCTTCCAGTGACCACCGAGCAGACCGAGGCCACCCCCGACGAGGGTTCCGCCCCTGCACTGAGCGAGACCGAGTTGGCGGCCATGGCGCCAGAGGTGCTCGCCAACTCCCTCAGCGAGTATCTGCTTGCCCTGTGGCGGCGGATCAAGGGTGGCGAGAGCGGCATGCTGCCGATCATCCTCGGCCTCGTGGCGATCGTCATCTTCTTCCAGATCGAGCGCTCCTCCTTTCTGACCAACGGAAACCTCGTCAACCTCTTTGAGGAGGCCGCGATCTACGTCGTGCTCGGCGCCGCCGAGACCTTCGTGCTGCTGCTCTCCGAGATCGACCTCAGCATCGGTTACGGCGCCGGGGTCGGCGCGTTCGTGATCGCCGAGATGATCGCCCCGCCGATCAACTTCCCCTGGTGGCTGGGCATTCTGATCGGCGTTGCGGTGGTGGGCTTCCTCGGCCTGATCCAGGGATCGCTGGTAACCCGACTCGGGCTGCCGTCGTTCATCGTGACACTCGGCGGCCAGCTCGCCTTCCTCGGGGTCATGGAGCTGATCGCAAACGCCGACCCCACCGCCGTCGGCGGATCGATCCAGATCTCCCCGAGCAGCCCGGTCTACAAGCTTGTCTTGGACAACATGAGCCCCACGCTGGGCTGGATCGTGCTCGCCGCCTGCCTGGTCCTGTTCGCCGGCCTGAGACTCAACCGCGTCCGATCCAGACGTGCGCGCGGCCTACACGCCGAACCGCTCGGCGTGACGCTCTTGACGATCGCGATGGTCACGGTCGCCGGCGTCCTCTTTGTGTATGTGTGCAACAACAACCGCAGCCCGCTGGCGATCGTGCGCGGCGTCCCGTGGGTGATCCCCTTCGTGCTCGTGATCATTTTCGCCTACTCGTGGCTGCTGTCACGCACGCGCACCGGTCGCTACATCTACGCGGTCGGCAACAACCCCGAGGCGGCCCGCCGCGCTGGCATCAAGGTGGACCGGATCATCATCTTCGCCTTTGTGATGGCGGGAGCAACGGCGGCGCTCGCCGGTCTCATCTACGAGTCCACCCAGAGCTCGATGGCGACCGACATCGACGGTGGCCAGCTCGTGCTGTTCGCCGTCGCGGCGGCGGTGATCGGCGGCACCGCGCTGTTCGGCGGCCGCGGGCGCATGGTCAACGCGCTGCTCGGCGGCCTGATCATCGCCGTGGTCTACGACGGCCTGGCGCTGATGGGGGTCGCCGTCGCGGTTGAGAACATCGCCACCGCCCTCGTCCTGATCGCCGCGGTCGCGCTCGACTCGGTCGTGCGGCGGCGTTCGCGAACGCGCTGAGCACAGCCCCGGCTGGCGCCACGCGGCGCCGGCCGGGGGCCCACCACGACGCACCAGCTCACAAAAACCGCCATCCTTGTCGGGCGAGGGCCGTCTGAACGTCAAGGAGTTAGGTTTATGTCTGAGCACGACGCCGCGGAAGACGCGCTCGAACGGCTGGAGTGGAATGACGAGCGTCGCGGCCGACAGTCACGCGCCCTCCAGCTGACCCGCCGCGGAGCGCTCACCGGCGCCGCTGCCGGGCTGGCGGCGGCGATGCTCGACGCCTGCGGCTCCAGCACCGCGCTCGCGTCGGCCAAAAGCCCCAAGACGCACACCGCGAACGCCAGCGCGGATGCGCTCTACGGGATCAGCGGCGGCTACCGCTTCAGCTTCGTGAGCCACGCGCTCAACAACGTCTTCTTCACCCCGACGATCAACGGCATCCAGGACGCATGCGCGCTGCTCGGCTGCAGCTATGACTGGGTCGGCTCCAACAGCAGCAGCGTCGCGGAGGTCACCCAGGCGATCAACGGCGCCGTCAGTGCCGCTGTGGACGGCATCGCTACCACGATGATCTCACCGGCGCTGGCCGCACCTGTGGCGGCGGCGAGCAATGCCGGCATCCCGGTCCTCACCTACAACGCAGACGATCCGGCCAGCGAACGCCTCGCCTACGTCGGCCAGGACCTGCTCGCCAGCGGCCGCGCCATGGGCGCTCAGATCCGGCGGCTCATCCCCCCTGGCTCGCGGATCGTCGTCTTCATCTGCACCCCAGGGCTCACCAACGTCGCACCGCGTCTGGCGGGGATCGAGCAGGCGCTCCACCACAGCGGCATCGAGGTTCTCTCACAGGCCTCGGGCGCCTCAGCCGAACAGGAGCGAACGACCATTGACGCCTTCATCGCAAAGAACCTCGACGGCTACGCGGGCTACTTCGGCGTTGACGCCGGCAGCACGATGGCGCTGGCGCTGGCGATCGAGAACTACGGGCTGCGCGGCCAGGTGCACGGCGGTGGCTTTGACCTGACCCCCGACACCGAGCGCCTGCTCGCCAACGGCACGATCCAGTTCACGATCGACCAGCAGCCCTATCTGCAGGGCTTTCTGCCGACCCTGCAGCTCTTCCTGTACCGCGCCAGCCAGCAGCTGAGCGGCCCCGCCAGCGTCGATACGGGAATCCGCGTCCTCGACCGGCATACGATCAGGCCCTACGCGACGACCAGCAGCCGCTACGCCGGCACCGCCACCAACGTCGGCGTCCAGAAGGCGTGAGGCCCCAGGGCGCTCACCAGCGCCCGTGCACGTGCTCCCGCACCAGGCTGTCGTAGATCTCGGTGACGCCGTCGAGCTGCGCGCGTGTGAGCGGCGCAAGCGCCGCCGCCGCCGCGTTGGAACGCGCCTGCTCGGGGTTGCGAGCGCCGGGGATCACGGTGCTCACACCGGGCTGGTCGAGCACCCAGCGCAGCGCGAAGGCCGCCATGCTCACGCCGGGGTCGACAAGCTCACGCAGCCGTCGGACGGCCTCGAGTCCAACCTCGTAGGGCACACCCGAGAACGTCTCACCCACATCGAAGGCCTCGCCCCCACGGTTGTAGCTGCGGTGATCCTCGGGCGCGAACTTCGTAGTTGTGTCGTAGCGACCGGCCAGCAGCCCCGAGGCCAGCGGCACGCGGGCGATGATCCCGACACCGGCGGCCGCTGCCGCGGGCAGCACGCGCTCGAGCGGCTTGAGCCTGAAGCAGTTGAGAATGATCTGCACGGTCGCGACGTGCGGCCGCGCGATCGCCGCAAGCGCCTGGTCACAGGTCTCGACCGACACCCCGTAGGCGGCCATAACACCCTGCTCGACCAGCTCGTCCAGCGCCTCGAAGACCGCGTCGCTCGCATACACGGAGTCCGGTGGGCAGTGCAGCTGCACGAGGTCGAGCCGCTCCATCCCCAGGTTCTCGCGCGAGCGGCTGGTCCACGCCGTGAAGTTCGCGCGCGAGTAGTTCTCGAGCAGCTGCTCGGCGCGACGGCCCATCTTGGTCGCCACGAACAGCCCGGGGTGCGCGGCGCGCAGCGCCCCGTTGAAGCGCTCGCTGCGCCCGTCGCCGTAGACGTCGGCGGTGTCAAAGAAGGTGATGCCAGCCGCGACGGCCGCTTCCAGCGTGTCGGTTGCGGCCTGCGGGTCAACCGACCCCCAGTCACCGCCAAGCTGCCAGGTGCCCAGGCCGACCGCGCTCACCGCCCGACCCAGACGACCGATGCTCCTCTGCTCCATCAGCGTGGCTTCTCCTCGGTTTTGGCCGGGGCGCTCAGCGCCCCACCGTCCTGATCATCTCGTCGCAGATCTCCGGCAGCCGGCCGATCGCGCTGCGCACATCTGAAAGTCCGGCCCGTAACGGCTGATCGCCCACCTCAACCGGCAAAAGCGTGTCCTGCAGGTCGGCCAGCGTCTGGTCGGCGTCGCTGATCGCGTCGGCGGCGTGCTCAAGCGACGCCCGCGGGCCCTCGGGCGCCGGGACCGTCACGGGCGGAACCTCGCCCGCCACCAGTCTCGTGCGCTGTGCGAACTCGCTGCGCGTGCGGTTGAGCTGGCCGTAGGCGCCCTGGAGCGGTCGGAACAGACGCTGCTCCATCAGCTCCGCCGTCTGCTCGTCCAGATGCTCGTAGGCCTCGCCGAGCGCCGTGATCGCACGCGCAAGCTCGGCTGCCGCCTGCGCGGTGTCCTCGAGGATCTGCGTGCGTCCCTCATGTGTGGTGTAGGCCATGAACCCAGTGTGCCC
>JAJZID010000148.1 GCA_021810705.1 Actinomycetes bacterium | reverse complement strand
GCCGGCAATCTGCCCGCCGCCGGGCGTGCGGTGCGCGACTGGGGCCGCGCCGAAACCGACAGGCCCACGGCCGAGCGCTACGCCTCGCGCATCTACGAGGACATGGGCGCGATCGACCTCGCCGCCGAGGCGGCGCAGCGCGTCACCGAGCGCGCGCCCGCCGACGGCTCCGCCTGGGCCCGGCTCGGCCGCCTGCGGCTGCGCCTGCTGCAGCGCGCGGGCGCGATCGAGGCGCTCGAGCGCGCCCGCCTGATCGAGCCGACGGTCGAGATCATGCTCGACCTCGCGCTCGCCCACCACCTCGCTGGCGACGTCGGCGCCGAAGTCTCCGCCGCCCAGGCGGCGACGCTGATCGCCCCCGACTCACCGGCCGCCTGGTCCGCGCTCGCGCACGCGCTGGCCCGCACCGACCGCCCCCGCGAGTGCATCGCCGCCTGCGAACGCGCGCTCAAGCTCGGCTCGGACCCAGAGGTCAGCGAGCTGCTCGAACGCGTCCGCGCAGCGCTGCCGCAGGAGCTTGCGCCCGCCGTCTAGCGTCTGTGCTTGACCGGCGGCCCGCTGGCCCGCAAGACGCCGTGCTGGAGCACCGTCGCCAGCACCGCGCTCGGCCGGCTTGCTGTGGCCGTGCGGACCTCCGCGCGGGCGTCTCCGACGATCTGTGTGCAGCTTGAGTGGGCGGCGCACTCATCTACCGGCGCTTCCTGTCACGGCCTTCACCAACCGCCTCTCGCCCCCAAATCACCGCCTGAACACGAGCTTTGTGCATTTCGTTCGCTCCAGCCGCCCGGAATGCACAAAGCTCCCAAAGTGAAGGAGGTTTGGGGGCAAGAGGATGCTCGCCCGGCTCGAAAGGCCGCTGTCGCGAAGCCGCCATCGGCGCCGGACTCGCGGCCAGCTCCCGGCGCAACTGCACGATCGATCTGCTCGCAACGGCGCTCACCGACCGGCGGCCCGCTGGCCGCCGGTCAGACCAGAGCGTCCGGCAGCTCGGCCAGCACCCCGAGCAGCTCACCGACGCGGCAGACCAACAGCCGCTCCTCATCGACCTCGACCCAGGCGCCGGCGCTGGCCGGAAAGACGACGTGATCGCCACGGCTGACGGGCATCTTGACGCCAACGTGATCCCACCAGTCGAGCCCCGGCCCGACCGCCAGGACGATGCCGTGCTGCGGTGGGGGCTCGTCGTTACCGGGCGGCACCAGCAGGCCGGAGCGGCGGACGCGATCGGGATCCAGTTCCTTGATCACGACCCGGTCAAAGAGGGGGCGCAGTTCGTGGCGCATGGGGATGCGATCCTAACGAGGATCTGCTGTGATGCAGTCGATGAGCGCCCCGACCCTGCAGCTGGACATCGAAAGCTTCCTGGCACCCCTGCGCGGCGCCGGCCCGCTGACGGTCGCAGTGATGGTCTCCTCGGTCGACGGCCGCGCGACGATCGCTGGCCGTGTCGGCGAGCTGACCGGCGAGGCCGACCAGCGGGTGCTGCTCGGCGCGCGCGAGGCCGCGGCGGCGGTGATCGTCGGCGCGAGCACGGTTGCGGCGGAAGGCTACGACCGGCTGCTTGACGACGAGGCGCGCGCGCGCCGGCAGGCGCACGGCATGACAAGCGAGCCGGAGCTCGTGAGCGTCAGTCGCTCGGGCCCGCCGCCGGCAGCGCTCATGGCGGACCTGCGCGAGCGCCACCCGGACGCGCTGCTGGTCTGCGAGGGCGGACCACGCCTGCTCGGCGCGATGATCAGCGAGCGCCTGATCGACCAGCTCGTCCTGGGCATCGCGCCGCTGCTGGTGGGCGACGACTCGCAGAAGCGCCTGCTCGAGCTCGAGCAGCCGCTCGGTGTGGAGCTCGAGCTGCTTGATCTGGCACGCAGCGACGATCACCTCTTCCTGCGCTACGGGATCGCGCGCTGATGCGACTGCGCCTCGGCGGGCACACACTCGAGCTGGACGGCGGCGAGCCCGTCGTGATGGGCATCCTCAACCTCGGCCGCGACTCGGTCGCAGACTCGCGCACGTTCGCGGGTGTCGATGAGCAGGTGCGCCGCGGTCGGGAGCTCGCTGCTGCCGGAGCCACGCTGATCGACATCGGCGTGCTCTCGGGCCGCACCGACACCGAGCCGGTGAGCGTCGAAGCGGAGATCGACGTGCTCTGCCCGGTCATCGCGGCGCTCGCCGAAGCTGGGCTGATCGTCTCGGTCGACACCTGGCGGGCACAGACCATCGCCGCCGCCGTGGCCGCCGGCGCGGCGCTCGTCAACGACACGAGCGGGCTGCTCGACGCGACGGTCGCCGACATCGCCGCGCAGAGCGGAGCCGGGCTGGTGCTGATGCACACGCGCGCCAAGCCCAAGCAGGAGTACTTCCCCGTCTACGCCGACCCCGTCCGCGACGTCGTCGAGTTCCTGCGCGAGCGGATGGAGATCGCCACCGCGCACGGGGTGACGGGGGAGCAGATCCTGCTCGACCCGGGGCTCGACTACGCCAAGGCGCCGCTTGAGAGCATCGAGGTGCTGCGCAACCTCGATGCTCTGGCGGCGCTGGGCCGGCCACTGCTCCTGGCGGTCTCGCGCAAGTACTTCATCGGCATGCTGACCGACGCGGGGCCGGAGGAGCGCCTCGCGGGCACGCTGGCAGCCGTCGAGTTCGGGGTCAGCGCCGGCGCCCAGGTCGTGCGTGTGCACGATGTCGCCGAGGTGACCCAGTACCTTCGCACCCGTGCGGCGCTGCGCGGCGAGGGTGAGCTCGTGATGCGCGGGCGCCGCGACGACGAGCGCCTGAAGTGGATCGCGCCAAAGCGTTAGCGCGGGTGCGCGCCCGGGCGGAGCGCCCGAGCCTGGCTACGGTGAGGTGAGCCCCCGAAGCAGCGGCGAGGGGGCGAAAGACTGAGCTAGCACTCAGTAATTTGCTACAGTGCGGCGCGCCCCCTCAACCTCTCTCCTCCGAGGCGCCCTTCAATGATCCCCTTCACGCGCTGGTGCATACGACATCGCCGCCTTGTGGTGGCCGTGTGGGTGGCGATCGTGATCGTCACAAACGTGGTCTCCTCGGCAGTCGGGCCACAGTACGCGACCAACTTCACGCTGCCAGGGACGCAGTCACAGCACGTGACCGACCTGCTGACCAGCCAGTTCAAGGCCCAGAGCGGCGACGTTGACACGATCGTCTTCCGCTACGCCCGCGGTCGCTACGACTCGCCGGCCGTCAAGCCCGCGATCGAGGCGCTGCTCGCCAAGGTCGCTCACGACCCGCATGTTGTCAGCGTGCTCAGCCCGTACTCTCCCAGGGCGCGTGCGGTCGAGGTCTCGAAGAACGGGCACGTCGCGTTTGCGACGGTCGACTACTCCAAGCGCGCCAACCTGCTGCCCGACAAGACCGGCAAGCCGGTGCTCGCGCAGGTCAAGGCCGTGCATGTCCCGGGCCTCCAGGTAGCCGCCGGCGGCCAGGTGATGGAGCAGGCCGAGGGCTTCAACATCGGGCCCGCGACGATCGTCGGCGTGCTCGCCGCGATGGTGATCCTGCTGATCACGTTCGGCTCGCTGGTCGGGGCCGGACTTCCGCTTGTGACCGCCGGCCTCGGCCTGATCAGCGGCACGGCGCTGATCGGCGTGGCGACGCACTTCGTGAGCATGTCCAACGTCTCGCCCGAGCTGGCGCTGATGATCGGGCTCGGCGTGGGAGTCGACTACGCGCTCTTCATCGTCACGCGCTTCCGTGAGAGCTACGCGCGGGTTGGTGAGGTCGAGGCGGCCGTGGTCGAGGCGATGGACACCTCCGGGCGCGCGATCCTGCTCGCCGGCTCGACCGTGATCATCGCGCTGCTGGGCATGTTCGCGACCGGCGTGCAGTTCATGTACGGGCTTTCGATCGCGTCGATCATGGCCGTGTTGCTGGTCTTGCTGGCGTCGCTGACGGTCGTGCCGGCGCTGCTCTCGCGCTTCGGCGCGCGGCTCGTGCGCAGGCGCGGTCAGCAGGTGACGGCGGGCGCCGCGGTTGTCGGTGCGGATGCTGGCGCGGTCGCGGTGGCGGGCGCTGGCCTGACTCCCGGCACCGTTGAGAGCGAGACGCGCTGGCGGCGCTGGAGCCTGCTCGTGCAGTCGCGCCCCAAGACACTCGCGCTGGCATCGCTGGCGGTCATGCTGGCCTGCCTGATCCCGTTCTTCTCGCTGCGGCTGGATACCTCCGACTCCGGCAACGATCCCTCTGGCAGCAGCACCCGCCTGGCCTTCAACCTGCTGTCGCAGGGCTTCGGGGCCGGCTTCAACGGGCCCCTGCTGGTGGCCGTGCAGCTGCCGCACGGCGCCTCCGCGGGCGCCACGGCCGCAGTCGGCCAGGTCCGCGCGGCGCTCACCAGGACTCCGGACGTGGTGACCGTGACGCCACCGCGCTTCTCACCCTCCGGCACGGTCGCGGTGATGGAGGCCTACCCGCACTCCTCACCCCAGGCGGCCGCCACGGTCACGCTCGTCAACCGGCTGCGAGACGAGGTCTTCCCGCCGCTCGCGCGGCGGCTGGGCGTGCAGGCGGCGGTCGGCGGGTTCACGGCCGGCTCAATCGACTTCTCACACGTGCTCTCGGTCAAGCTGCCACTGTTCATTGGCCTGGTGGTCGTGGTCTCGGCGCTGCTGCTGCTGGTGATCTTCCGCTCGCTGGTGATCCCGCTGCAGGCGGCGGTGATGAACCTGCTCAGCATCGGCGGCGCCCTGGGGGCGACCGTGGCCGTGTTCCAATGGGGCTGGCTCGGTGGGCTGCTGGGAGTCTCCGCCGGTCCGATCGAGCCGTGGATGCCGGTTTTGATGTTCGCCGTCGTCTTCGGCCTGTCGATGGACTACGAGGTCTTTCTGATCTCCCGCGTGCGCGAGGAGTGGGTGC
Organism: Actinomycetes bacterium; assembly: GCA_021810705.1. Lineage (GTDB taxonomy): Bacteria > Actinomycetota > Thermoleophilia > Solirubrobacterales > Solirubrobacteraceae > Palsa-465. The sequence continues at coordinate 830 of JAJZID010000148.1, read as the reverse complement.
ACCGCGGCGACGCGACCGCGGCGGTGGCCGACGGCATCGCGTTCACCGGCCGCGTGATCACCGCGGCCGCCGCGATCATGGTGTGTGTCTTTCTGTCGTTCATGCTGGGCGACGAGCGCACGATCAAAGAGTTCGGCTTCGGTCTGGCGATCGCGGTCTTCCTCGACGCGCTGGTGGTGCGCTGCGTGATGCTGCCGGCGGTTCTGCAGATCCTCGGCCACGTGACCTGGAAGCTGCCCGCCTGGCTGGACGCACGCCTGCCCGAGTTCAATATCGAAGGCTCTTCGCCGGCGCTGGCGCCGATCGCGCAGGACCCGCCCCCCGCCTCGGCCGCGCACGCGGGCACGGGGGCGCTTGCCGGTCGGGGTCCCGAGCCGGTCACGGGCTCGTAGCCACTGCCACGGTCCGTAGCCTTATGCGCGGATGTCAGACGATGACGCGCATGCGACGGGCAGCTCGACGCTGTCGTGGCTGCTCGGCGGCTTGGGAATCGCCGCGCTGGCACTGGCCGCCACGCTCAGCCCGTCGGATGCGCGTGCCGCCGCCGGCCAGGACTGGCCGCCGTTCGTGCTGGTCTCCGGACTGCTGCTGATCGGGCTGGTCAGCCAGGAGGACGGGCTCTTTGCCGCCGGCGGCCAGCTGCTCGCACGGCGGGCCGGCGGCGGCCTGGCGCTCTACTCGGGGGCGGTCGTGATGATCGCGGTGGTCACCGCACTGCTCAACCTCGACACGTCGGTCGCGTTCCTCACCCCGGTGCTCGTCTACGCGGCACGCAGCCGCGGTGAGGGCGAGGCGCCGCTCTTGTATGCGAGCATCCTGCTCGCCAACGC
>JAJZID010000147.1 GCA_021810705.1 Actinomycetes bacterium | reverse complement strand
CCCATGGAGGCGCCGAGCTCACCGTCGGTGCGGTCCCAGGCGAGGGTGCAGTGCCTGACCTCCGGGTCGGCGGCGAACTCCTCGCTGAAGAACTGCTCCCAGCGGGCCCCGTCGCCGGCCAGCGGCGGCGCCTCGAACAGCAGCAGGTTGCCCCACCAGTAGGTTGGGTTGCTCGGCGAGCGCACAACCCAGTAGCGATCGCGGCGGATCAACTGGTGGTCTGCAGCGAGCACATCGATGTCGGTACTCCGCACAAGGCTCCGGATAGGTGTGCTCACAGCCGCTCCGCGCCACAGAAAGCCTGCAAATTCAAGGCCCAGATGTTACAATCCTCAGCCTATGCGTTGTCGAAGTGGAAGTCACTGCCAGGAGCCGGCCGTAAAGGGCCGCCGCTTCTGTGCCACGCACGCGGCTGAGTTGGACCGCATGCGTGAGGAGCTCAAGGACGCCGCGGCCGCCCGCATCGGTAGGGGCCGCCCCAAGCGGTCATCCACCTGCTGCCGTCCCGGCTGCTACGAGCCCCGCGTTCCGCCCGCCGCGTACTGCGATGCTTGCGCAGCGGCCGGGTACGTGGAAGAAGCCGCGTAGCGGCTTCTTGAACTACTGAGGAGGCCCTGGCGCAGTCACCGCCGCGTGCGGTGACTGCGCCAGGGCCATCTCATGGTTCGCGGACCGGGAGCCCCGCGGCGGCGAGATGGGCTTTGACCTCCGCCACGGTGTGGCGGCCGTAGTGAAAGATCGACGCGCACAGCACCGCGTCGGCGCCGGCGGCGAGCGCCTGCACGAGGTGGTCGAGCTCACCCGCGCCGCCGGAGGCGATCACCGGCACCGTCACAGCCGCGGCCACGGCCGCCGTCAGCTCGAGGTCATAGCCCGCGCTCGAGCCGTCGCGGTCCATGCTCGTGAGCAGGATCTCACCGGCGCCGCGCTGCGCTGCCTCCGTGGCCCAGGCCACCGCGTCGCGTCCCGCAGGGCGTCTGCCGCCCGCCACGTAGGCCTGCCAGCTCGCTTGATCCGGCGACCGCTTGGCGTCGATGGCCACCACCACGCACTGGGCGCCGAAGCGCGCCGCCAGCTCGTCAATCAGCGCCGGCCTGGCGAGCGCGGCCGAGTTGACCGACACCTTGTCGGCACCGGCGTCGAGCACCGCCTGCGCATCCTCCACGGAGCGGATCCCACCGCCGATCGTGAAGGGGATGAAGACGTCGTCGGCGGTGCGGCGGGCGAGTTCGGTGACGGTGTCGCGCTGGTCCGAGGTGGCCGTGATGTCGAGGAAGACGAGCTCGTCGGCACCCGCCTGGTCATAGCGAGCCGCCAGCTCGACGGGGTCCCCGGCGTCGCGCAGGTCGACGAACGCCGTGCCCTTGACCACGCGTCCGCGGTCGACGTCAAGACAGGGGATCACGCGCTTGTAGTGCATCAGCCGCCACCGCTTGCGGCGTCCAGCAGCTGCTGGGCCTCTCCCACGCCGAAGCGCCGCTCATAGATCGCCTTGCCGACGATCACCCCCTCGAGCCGGGGCGCCCGCAGCTCGGCCAGCGCCTGCAGGTCGGCCAGTGCGCCGATCCCGCCGGAGTAGACGAAGCTTCCCTGCAGGCCGTCCGCGAAGGCGCGTGCACCGTCGATGTCGGGGCCGCTCAGCATGCCGTCGCGCTCGATGCTCGAGAATACGAAGCGGCTCACGCCACGGCGCTGCAGCTGCTCGCGCACAGAGGTGACCTGCAGCGCGGTGTCCTCGGTCCAGCCGGCCGCGGCCAACAGGCCGCCGCGCGCATCCAGCGAGACGACCAGCCGCTCCCCGTAGCGCTCGAGCGCCGCCTCGAGAAACTCAGCGTCGTGCAGCGCCGCGGTGCCGACGATCAGACGGGCGGCGCCGCTTAAAGCGGCGGCCTCGAGCGCCGCCGGGGTGCGCAGCCCGCCGCCGAGCTGCACCGGCACCTCGAGCGTGCGGGCGATCCGCTCCACGTGCGTCAGGTTGGCGGGCGTGCCGCTGCGGGCGCCGTCGAGGTCGACGATGTGCAGCGTCCGGGCGCCGTCATCGACCCAGCGCCGCGCGGCCTCAAGCGGGTCTGAGTCATAGGTGGTTTGCTGCGCGAAGTCGCCGCGCACGAGGCGCACGGCCTTACCGTCGAGGATGTCGATGGCCGGCAGCAGGATCACGCGCTCACCGCCTGGACGCGGCCATCGCGCGCCAGCGCGACGAAGGACGCAAGCAGGGCAAGGCCGTCGCGCGAGGACTTCTCGGGGTGAAACTGGGTGCCGTACACGTGACCGTGAGCGACCAGGGTCGCGAAGCGCTCCCCGTACTGGGCCGTGCCCACCACGTCCTCGTCGCGATCCGGCTCGGCCACGTAGGAGTGCACGTGATAGAAGGGCGCGCCGGTCTCAGGCAACCGTGAGCTGAGCAGCGAAGCGCGCTCGAGGCGCACGTCGCTCCAGCCGATGTGCGGCAGCCGCAGACCGCCTGCGCGCAGGGCCCGGACCCGGCCCGGGATCAGGCCCAGGCCGGTGCTCTGCACACCCAGCTCGTCAGAGCCATCAAACAGCAATTGCATGCCCAGGCAGATGCCGAGCAGCGGCGTCCCGGCCGCCACCCGCTCGCGCAGCAGCACGTCAAGGCCGTGGCGGCGCAGGCTCGCGGCGCCACTGGGGAAGGCGCCGACCCCGGGCAGCACGAGCGCGTCTGCATCCGCGAGTGTCTGCGGGTCGCGGGTCAGCACGGTTTGTGCCCCGACATGCGCAAGCGCCTTCTCCACCGAGCGCCGGTTGCCCATGTCGTAGTCGACGACCGCGATCTTCGGCGCGTCGGCGGCCGGCACCGCGCTGGTGCTCAACTGAGGGTGCCCTTGGTGCTGGGCACGCCCTGCTCGCTCGGGTCGATCGTCGCGGCGGCGCGCAGGGCCCGCGCCAACGCCTTGAACATGGCCTCGATCACGTGGTGGGCGTTGGTTCCGGCCTGGACACTGACGTGCAGCGTGAGCTTCGCGTTGGTGGCCAGAGCCCGCAGGAACTCCTCCACCAGCTCGTGGTCGAAGTTGCCGATCGCACCCGGCGGCAGCTCCGCCTCGAAGGCCAGCAGGCCGCGTCCGGAGATGTCGATCGCGCACAGCGCCCGGGCCTCGTCCATCGGCACCGTGGCCGAGCCGTAGCGGGTGATCCCACTGCGGTCGCCCAGCGCTTGGTCGAGTGCCTGGCCGATGCAGATGCCGACATCCTCGACCGTGTGGTGGGCGCCGGTCTGCAGGTCCCCGCTCGCATCGACCTCGAGGTCGATGCGGCCGTGGCGCGCGAGCAGGTCGAGCATGTGGTCAAGGAACCCCACGCCGGTGCTCCGGTGCCCGGCACCCGTGCCGTCGAGCGTCAGTTTCACGTGCACCTCGGTCTCGCCGGTGCGCCTGTCAAGCGTGCCTGTGCGGGTCATCGGCTCTGATTCTCCCCGATTCTTGCCTCCATCGAGCGCGCGTGGTACTCGAAGCCCTCGGCGCGCGCGAGTGGCGCTGCGGCCTGCGCGAGCGCCTGCGGTTGCTCGATGCGGACCTCGGTGAAGACGCGGCGGAAGTGGTGGGGCCCGAGCGTTGAGGCAAAGCGCGCCGCGCCGCCGGTCGGCAGCGTGTGGTTTGAGCCGGCGACATAGTCCCCGAAGGCGGTGCCGGTGCCGACGAAGACGCAGCCGGAGCGGGTGATGCGTGGGGCGAGTTGCTCGGCCAGCGGGCCGAGCAACTCCAGGTGTTCGGGTGCAAAGGCCTCCGCGAGCGCGAGCGCAAGCTCATATGTGGGCGCGTGCACCAGCCGGCAGACGGCGTCGGTCTCCATCGGCTCCGCGGCCAGGCGGTCGGCCAGCGCGTCAAGCAGCGCCGCGTCCGGGCAGACCGCCACAACGATCGTGCCGGCGCCATGTTCGGCCTGCGCCAGGAGATCCAGCGCCAGCGGTTCGAGCGGGTATTGCGGATCGACGATCGCGAGCATGTCGCTCGGGCCCGCGAAGGAGTCGATCCCAACGATCCCCGAGAGCTGTCGCTTCGCCTCCTGCACGTAGAGGTTGCCGGGCCCGACGATCACATCCACCGGCTCGATCTGCTCGGTGCCGTAGGCGAGCGCAGCGACGCCCTGGGCGCCCCCCATGCGGTAGACCTCGTCCGCGCCAGCCAGCTCGCAGGCCGCAAGGATGGCGGGGTTGAGCTCCCCGTCGGGCCCGGGCGGGCTGCAGACCGCGATCGTCTGAACACCGGCTGCGCGCGCGGTCGCAACACCCATCACCACGGTGCTCGGGTAGGGTGCGCGCCCACCCGGCACGTACACCGCCGCCCGGTGCACCGGGGTCTCGCGCACGGTCACGCTGTGGCCGTCAAAGTCGACGCGGCGGTCCGCGTGCAGGGCTGCGCGCGCAACCTGATCGACGTTTGCGATTGCCAGCTCGACGCCGGCGGCGACCGCCGGGTCAAGCCCCGCGCAGGCCTGTGCGAGCTCGTCGCCGGTGACACGCAGAGGCTTGGGCTCGGCGCCACGCGTGTCGTGGCGCCGCGTGTGGTGCAGCACGGCCTGCTCGCCGCCTGAGCGCACATCCGCGAGGATCGCCGCAACCGCGACTGCGACCGAGTCGCCATCCGGGACCAGCGCGCGCAGCTCCCTGGCCAGCGCGGTCGGCTGCCCGTCAAATTCGGTCAGCGCCGCCAACATCAGCCGGAGATCCTCGAGACGAGCGTGTCGATCGCGCTGGCCCTGAGCTTGTCGGCGACGGGGTTTGCGATCAGGCGAGCGGTGCACTCTGCTATCTGCTCGCGCACCACCAGCCCATTTTCGCGCAGCGTGGTCCCGGTTGCGGTCAGATCGACGATCGCGTCCACGAGGCCGGTGAGCGGCGCCAGCTCCACCGACCCCTTCACCTCGACGATCTCGGCCTGCCTGCCGCTCTCATGAAAGTGGCGGGTGGCGATCCGCGGGTACTTGGTCGCGATCCGCACCACGCCGAGTCGGCGCAGCGCGTCGGCCGCTGGGTCCTCCCCCGCCTGCGAGGCCACGACCATCGTGCAGCGACCGTAACCGAGATCGGCCAGCTCGTAGATCGCCCGCTCCGCCTGCTCCATCAGCACGTCCTTGCCGGTGATGCCGACGTCGGCGGCACCCGCCTCCACATAGGTCGGCACGTCCGATGGGCGCATGGTGATGATGCCAACGTCGGCGAACAGCAGCCGCCGGTCGTTCTCGCGCACGGCGCTTGTGTCGATGCCGATGCTGTCCAGCAGATCAAGCGTCTCCCCGAGCAGCGCGCCGCGCGGGACGGCCAGCCGCAGACCCAGGCTCGCAGGGGTTTCAGCCACGCCGGCGCTCCTCGGCCCGCAGTGCGATGTGCACGCGCTCGACATCAAGACCGAACCCGACGGCCGGCAGCGGGCGGCCGAACTCGCCGAGCAGATCGTCGTAGCGGCCGCCGCCGCCCAGCGGCATGCCGTAGGCGGGGTCGTAGACCTGGAAGATGGCGCCGGTGTAGTAGCCGAGGTTGTGCACCAGGCCGAAGTCGAAGATCACCCGGCGTGCGGTCCGTGGCTCGAGCATGCCGAGCAGCTCGCGCATACCGGTGCCCGCGTCGTGTAGAGGGCCGTCGAGTCCCTCGAGCAGCTCGCTGCCGCCGCGCATGCGCGGTACGCGCAGCAGCAGGTCGGCGTCGGCCTCGCGCAGGCGCAGGCGCGCGAGCTCGCGCGCCACACCGACG
>JAJZID010000146.1 GCA_021810705.1 Actinomycetes bacterium | reverse complement strand
TCCACCAAGCTGCTCGGCGAGCGGGCGGTGGCGCTGGCGGCCCCCGACACGCACACGATCGTGCGCACCTCCTGGCTCTTCGGGGTTGCGGGCCACTGTTTCCCGGCGACGATGCTGCGCCTCGCCAGTGAGCGCGATCTGCTGACGGTGGTTGACGACCAGGTCGGCTGCCCGACGTTCACGGGCCACCTTGCGCAGGCGCTGGTGGAACTGGCGGACGGCGAGCCGCAGCGCGGGATCGTGCACGTGGCGGCGGCGGGCGAGGGCTCCTGGTATGACTTTGCGGTCGAGATCATGCGCGAGGCGGACGTGAACGTGGAGGTGAGGCCCTGCAGCACCGCGGCGTTCCCGCGCCCGGCGCGGCGCCCCGCCTACAGTGTGCTGCGCTCGGAGCGCGCGGGTGCGCCGGTGCTGCCGGATTGGCATGACGGGCTGCGCGCCTACATGGCGGCACGGGTGGCCGCGTGAACGCGGACGGCGCCAGATGAGGCTGCTCGTGACCGGCGGTGCCGGCTTCATCGGCTCGAACTTCGTGCGCCATGTGCAGCGCGAGCGGCCCGGCTGGGAGATCGTCGTCTACGACCTCCTGACCTACGCCGGTGACCGGCGCAACGTCGAGGGGCTCGATCGCGTCTCACTGGTGGTCGGCGACATCTGTGACGAGCAGGCCCTGGACGGCGCTGTGGCGGGCTGCGACGCGGTCGTGCACTTCGCGGCGGAGTCCCACAACGACAACTCGCTGCACTCGCCCCTGCCGTTCGTGCAGACCAACGTGGTTGGCACCTACCACGTGCTGGAGGCGGTGCGCCGGCACGGTCGGCGCCTGCACCACATCTCAACCGACGAGGTCTACGGCGACCTTGCGCTCGATGACCCGGCGCGCTTCACGCCCCAGACACCGTACAACCCGTCGAGCCCGTACTCGAGCACCAAGGCCGGATCGGACCTGCTGGTGCGCGCCTGGGTGCGGAGCTTCGGCGTGCAGGCGACGATCTCAAACTGCTCAAACAACTACGGCCCCTACCAGCACGTCGAGAAGTTCATCCCGCGCCAGATCACCGAGGTCCTCTCGGGGCGGCGGCCGAAGCTCTACGGCCGCGGCGAGAACGTGCGCGACTGGATCCACACCGAGGATCACTCCTCCGGGGTGCTGGCGATCCTCGAGCGTGGGCGGATCGGTGAGACATACCTGATCGGGGCTGACGGCGAGTGCTCAAACCGCCGCGTGGTGGAGCTGCTGCTTGGCCTGATGGGTCGGGCGGCGGATGACTATGAGCTCGTGGACGACCGGCCGGGTCACGATCTGCGCTACGCGATAGACGCCTCCAAGCTGCGCGACGAGCTCGGCTGGCGGCCGCGCTACGCCGACTTCGAACGCGGGCTGGCTGACACCGTCGCCTGGTATCGCGCCAACCGCGCCTGGTGGGAGCCGCAGAAGGCTGCCACCGAGGCGCGCTACGAGGTCCTGGGCAGATAGGCGCGCCAGAGCAGCTCGCGGCGCTTGGCGCGGAGGTGGTGGCCTGCCGGCGCTGCCCGCGGCTGGTCGCCTGGCGCGAGCGGGTCGCCGTCGAGCGGCGCGCGGCGTTCTCAGACCAAACCTACTGGGGCCGGCCGGTGGCCGGGTTCGGCGATCCGCAGGCGCGCATCATCGTGCTGGGGCTCGCCCCGGCGGCGCATGGCGGCAACCGCACCGGCAGGGTGTTCACCGGAGACCGCTCGGGTGACTGGCTGTTTGCCGCGCTCTGGCGGGCGGGCCTCGCCAGCCAGCCGCAGTCGGTGGCTCGCGACGACGGTCTGACGCTGCGCGACTGCTGGGTGACGGCGGCGGTCCGCTGCGCGCCGCCGGCCAACCGCCCAACGCCCGATGAGCGCGACCGCTGCTCGACGTGGCTCGCGGCCGAGCTCGGGCTGCTTGAGAGGGCGCGCGTGGTGGTCTGCCTGGGGGGCTTTGCCTGGGATGCGGCGCTGCGCCTGCTTGACGGCGTGCCACGTCCACGGCCGCGCTTTGCGCATGGCGCCGAGCTCGCGCACGGTGGACTGCGGTTGCTCGCCAGCTACCACGTCTCCCAGCAGAACACCTTCACCGGGCGGCTGACGGAGCCGATGCTCGACGCGGTGTTTGCGCGTGCGGTCGAGCTGGCGGCGGGCTGAGCCGCCGCCGTGCTCGCAGGTGCTCAGCCGCGGTCGGCGGCCGACGGCAGGCCGGTCAGGTCGCCGAGCAGCAGCGCGCGGTCATCGCGGTCTGTGATCTGTGCGGCACAGTCCTGCGCGCGCCGGTTGTAGCGCGCCGCCGCCTGGAGATCGCCCGCTGCGGCGTGGCTGCGGGCGAGCGCCTCAAAGGCGTAGCCCAGGTCGAAGGGTCCGAGTCCGTGTTGTTCGCATATCTCCAGACAGAGGCGCGCATGATGCATCGCAGGCTCTGTGCGCCCGACCGTCACGTACACGCGTGAGATCTGCCACTCGCCACGGGCATGGTTGACGGGCTCGCCCACCTGCTCCCAGAAGAACCGTGAGGCGTGTGCCGCATCGATCATGCGACCGCTTTCGCGGTCGCTGCGTTGTTGCTGCTCGAGCAGAGCCCAGACGTAGTTGAACAGCTCGGCGCCGAGTCGTCTTTGGTCACCGGGTTCAAGCGACAAGCTCCTGGTATGCGCGGGCACAGTAACCAGAAGGTTGACAGTCTGGAACGAATGCCGCGCCTCGGCTTCGTGCGGAAGCGGCCAATCGGTCAAACTGCGCCGATGCAGCTTCCGCGTGAGCCCGAGCTGGCAGAGCTCGTGATCGCAGACCCGCCCGAGCGCTGGCGCGCGCTCGGGTTCGAGGTCGACGACGTTGGTCACCTCGACATCGGCGGTGTGCGCATCCGGCTGGGCGGCGAGGGCTCTGGGATCACAGCCTGGTCGCTCATGCGCGTCAACGCCATGGGCTCGATCGACGGGCTTGCCAGTCCGGTTCCGCGCGTGCTCTACCCACCGCCGTTCAAGACCCACCCCAACGGCGCGACCGGCGTCGACCATGTCGTCATTCACAGCTCGAGCCTCGAGCGCACCGCGGCGGCCTTCGCGCGGGCGGGGGTCGAGCTCGGTCGCGCGCGGGAAGCCGAGCATGGGCGGACGGCGTCGAGGCGGCTGGGGCCGGCGGTGGTGGAGGTCGTGGAGCGCTCCGAGCTGGACGCCGAGGAGACTTGCTTCTGGGGGCTTGCGATCGTCGTGATCAGCCTCGAGGAGCTGGCCCAGCGCCTGGGCGAGCGGCTCGGGCAGATTCGTACCGCGCGGACGCCGGGCCGGCGGATCGCCACCCTGCGCGCGGACGGGTCGCTTTCGGTGCCGCTGTCGTTCATGACGCCAGAGCCGCCGTGATCGCGACCGGCTCGCACCCTTGGTCGGGGGTGGCACTGGCGTGCCGCCCCCACCTAGGCTAGGCTCCCTACCGTGGGCGCGACGGGCGGGGCGGGGCGGGAATCGCGGCGGTGGCTTGCCACCTACCGCTCTGTGCTTGCGATCCGTGACGTGCGGCTGCTGTTCACCGGCCTGGCGGTCTCGGCAACGGGTAGCTGGGCCTACAACGCGGCGCTGCTTGCGCTCGTCTACACCCGCACGCACTCGCTCGCCTGGGTAGGGGCCGCCGGCCTCGTGCGCTTCCTGCCGTCGCTGCTGCTCAGCCCCTACAGCGGCGTGGTGGTGGAACGCTCCGACCGCTTCCGCCTGCTGCTCGTCACAAACAGCCTGGCCCTGGTCTGGCAGTGCCTGCTGGCCGTGGTCGCGCTCGCGCACGGGCCGATCGTGCTGGTGCTGGCGCTCGCCGGCCTGAGCGCCTCGACCGGAACCTTCGAGATGCCGGCGGTGGGCGCGAGCGTGCCGAGCATGGTCCCCGAGAGCGAGCTGGTTGCAGCCAACGCGTTGCAGTCCACGATTGACAACCTGGTCGTGATCATCGGTCCGGCGCTGGGCGCGCTGCTGCTCGCCTTCAGCTCCCCGACGGTGGTCTTCTTCGTCAACGCCGCCACGTTCGGCGCCGCCGCGCTGCTGGTCACCCGGATCAGCTTCCGCAGCACAAAGGTGGACGTCACCGAGGGCGGCACGGCCGGCGTGCTTTCGCAGATGCTGGTGGGCGTCAGGGCGATCCTCGGCGCCCGCTCGGCCCGGGCACTGGTGGCGATGTGCGCGCTGGTGTCGTTCATCTACGGCACCGACACGGTGCTGTTCATCGGCGTCTCAGCCCACAAGCTGGGGACCGGGGCGGATGGGTTCGGTTACCTGCTGGCGGGGCTCGGGGTTGGCGGTGTGCTGATGGCCAGCGTCGTCAACCGGCTGGCGGCGCGCCCCAAGCTCGCCTGGGTGATCTACGCTGGCGTGGCCGGTTACACGCTGCCCACGGCGCTGATGGTGGTGATCCACTCGCCGGAGCTCGCGTTTGCGGTGGAGGTTGTACGCGGCGGCTCGACGCTCGTCGTCGACGTGATCGCGATCACAGCCCTGCAGCGCGCCGTGCCCAGGGATCAGCTCGGGCGGGTGATGGGCAGCTTCTGGGCGTTCATCCTCTTGGCGATTGGCCTGGGGACGGTGATCGCGCCCGCTATCACCACCAGCTTCGGCCTCGATGCCGGTCTCTGGACGATGGCGCTCGCACCCTCGCTGGTGGCGCTCGCGGCGCTGCCCGCGATGCGCCGCGTCGACCGCGACACCGCTGCCGTCAGCGCGCTGCTCGCGCCCAAGGTTGCGCTGCTGGAACAGCTCGCGATCTTCTCTGCGGCGAGCCGGACGCTGCTCGAGCGGCTAGCCGCCGACGCGGCGGAGCAAAGCTTCGAGCCGGGCGCGCCGATCATCACCCAGGGAGATCAGGCGGACTACCTGTATGTGCTGATGGAGGGCTCGGTCGAGGTCAGCTCGAGCGGTTCCTCCGGCGGTCCCGCGAAGCCGATCCGGACGATGACGGCGCCCGACTACTTCGGCGAGATCGGCATCCTCAGGCACATCCCTCGCACCGCCAATGTGGTTGCCGGCGAGGGCTGTCGCTGCGCCCTGATCGACGGGCAGCAGCTGCTCGACGCGCTTGGCTCCGCAAGCCCGTCGAGCGCCATGCTCGCACGCACCTCGACCCTGCTGGAGGCAACCCACCCGTCTGGGGAGCCGCTCGCCAGCGCGTCCGCCCCCTGAGTGCGCACACGTCGGTCGGTGGTAGGTAGCGCACGCCGAGTCGGTTGGCGCCTCGACTGACGCGCCGCTTGCAGGTCATGGGGCGTTGTGGTCAACGGTCGGCGACATCATCGTGTGGTCGCTGTCCGGACTTGTCCGGATATGCGCCAGCACCTTGCGCCGAACGCGGGAGCGCTCAACCATTCGACGTTGATCCCGGCGCCTCGGGAAACGACTTCAAACGGGGGTTCGGTAAATGCTGTCGAAATGGAAGCTGCGTGCGCGCAACTCGCTGCCTTACGAGTCCATGAACGGGCTGGTCGGCGAAGCACGGCAAATGGGCCGCTCGCCGGGTCGCCGTGGGGTGCCACGACTGGTGCTCGTCGCGCTGACGGCTCTGTTCGCCTTGGCGACGGGCTTGGGCGTGCCGTTGCTCACCCAGTCGGCGGCGGCGTCGGGAACCGGACCGGTTAGCTGGGGTGTGCCCAAGCTCGTGGACAGCGTGGCCCCGTACGCTGAACCCAACGGCATCAGCTCGGTCTCCTGCTACTCGGGCGCAGACTGCGTCGGTGTGACGGGCATGGGTGACATC
>JAJZID010000145.1 GCA_021810705.1 Actinomycetes bacterium | reverse complement strand
CGTCGGGGTGAGCGGGCTCGAGCAGGTCTTCCAGGCGCCGCTGGCGGGGCGGCCAGGCGGGGTTCTGCGGGCGGGCGCGCGCGTGCTCGCGCGCGCCCGCCCGCAGGCTGGTGTCGACGTCCGCACGAGCATCGAGCCGACGCTTGAGAGCGACACGGTGGCGGTGCTGGCGGGCCGCTACGGCGGCATCACCGTGATGGACCCGCGCACCGGCGCCGTCGAGGCCGCCGCCGGAATCGCCTGGGGTGACATCCAGCCCCCCGGCTCGACCTTCAAGATCATCACCGCGTCGGCGGCGCTGACGGCCGGCATCACCAGCCCCAGCACCGTCTACCCGGTGCATTCGAGCATCGTGATCGACGGCTTCAGGCTGCACAACGCGGCCGGCGAGCGCTGCGGCGGCACGCTGCTGAACGCCTTTGCCGTCTCCTGCGACACGACGTTCGCACCGCTGGGGGTCGCGCTCGGCGCGCCGCGCCTGGTGGCGATGGCACGGCGTTACGGCTTTGACAGGCCGACCGGGATTCCTGGCGTCACCCGTAGTGTGATCCCCACCGCGACACAGATCGGCGACGCGGTCGCGGTCGGGGCATCCGCGATCGGTCAGGGACGTGTCCAGGCCACCACCCTGGAGATGGCTGACGCCGCCGCCGCGATCGCCGACGGCGGTCTGCGGCCGCTACCGACGATGCGCTACGGGGCCGCGCCCCGCTACGAGCGTGTCGTCTCGCCCAAGGTGGCCGGTGAGGTGCAGTCGATGATGGAGGCCGTGGTCAGCTACGGCACCGGCACCTCCGCCCAGATCCCGGGGGTCACGGTGGCCGGCAAGACCGGTACCGCCGAGCTGCGCGACACCGCCGGCAGAGCCAACGCCTTCAAGTACACCGACTCCTGGTTTGTTGCCTATGCGCCGGTCGGCGACCCAAAGGTTGTGGTCTGCGCGCTGTTCCCCGGCCAGGGCTACGGCGCCCAGACAGCAGCTCCTGCGGTCAAGGCGCTGATCGAGGACGCGCTCGCTCAGCCGGCGAGCACCGGCTCGAGCGGTTAGAGGTCCAGCGACACGTCGGAGGGATGACGCTCCCCGGGCGTGTAGACCTGCAGCATCAGTGGCCGGTTGGAGTAGACGCTCTCAGGCAGCTTGAACAGGATCAGGTCGCCCATGGTCGACATCGACGCCGGGATGCTGCCGTCAGCGGGCTCGGTGCCGTTGGGTCCGAGCACCTGCGATGTCCACGCGAACGGGTTGACGCTCGGATTGAGCTTGACCGGATAGAAGGCCTGGCCGGCGGAGTCAAACAGTCGGAAGTGGTCGGCGCTGTGCACGAACCGGTTGGTCTGGTTCTTGGCCCAGAGAAAGACGCCGTACCAGAACTCGTTGGGCCCCAACTGCTGGGCGTCCTTGACGCCGGCCAGATACTGCACGTCGGAGAAACTGAACGGGTTCAGCTGGCGCGAGACCTGCACCTGGTAGGTGACGGGACCCGACCAGAAGTACGGCTCAAAGCCGTTGGCCAGCTCCACCGCCGTGACGTTGCGCGGCGCGGCCGGCCTGGTCGAGATCCCGCAGCCACTGACGCCGATCGCAACGGCACCAGCAAGCAGCAGCTGGGCCACCCGCGGCAGGCGCTTGGTCGGCAGAAAACTCACGGCTGCGCAGTCTATAGAGCGCGCGCTCAGCGCGCGGCGATAGATGGTCGGGCGCCGCGCATGCGATTCTCCTCGAGAATCGCGCGCAGGCGCTTGAGCGCACGCCTGGCCTGACGCCGAGTCCAGGCACGTCCTCCGAGGCTCTCGCGGATGACGTCGGAGAGCACGTGGGGATCGGTCTCATACGTGTAGGAGACCCGCGTCCGGCCCGGTTGCGGCTCGGAGAGCTCGTAGGTGCCGATCATCTTGACGCGGTTGAACTTGCCGCCACGGCCACGCTCGACCAATCTCACCGGGGCGCGCACCTCGGCAAAGGTCATATCCGCCCAGGCGAAACGGTTCAGCGGCGCCTTGACGCGAAAGCGGGCACCCGCGCCCTGTCCGTAGCTGTCCTCACGTGTCAGGTGCCAGTCGACCAGGTAGTGATCTGTGAACTCAGCGTGGTTGGCGATGTCGGCCAGGTACTCGAAGACCTCGCTGGCCGGACGCTCGATGGCGACGGAGACGGTGAACGGTTGCACGGGAACCCCAGTCTAAATGCCAGCCCGCGCGAACGTCTCCACGCCCAGGCCGCGGGCCGGATCAGAGGGTCGGGCCGGATCAGGGGGTGCGTCGGCGCGCGCGCCGGTCGAGCACCCTGATCGAATGCCCGCTGGCGGCCGTGTGGACGGTCCGTGTCAAGGCGGGCGTGCGGCGCTCACGGTCGCGACAGAGCGAGCATGCCAAGCCGCCGTCCTCGTACTCGTAGACACGCTCTCCGATCAACAGCGCGCGGCCACAGCGGCCGCAGTGCTCGGTGCTGGCGGTGATCTCGCCGAGGCTGCGGTGCAACAGCGCCAACTCGAGTGCAGGGGTGTCCTGGCCTGGTGCTTGCATGAAACCGAGTTCGAGCGGGAAGCGATAACTCCTGCATGAACGGCCGCGACCGCCAGCCAGCGCAAAACCGCAGCTGCGTTGCGGGGAATAACTCACTAAGAACCGTGGGGCACACGTTTGGAACGCGGCCATCGAGGGACTATCATCAATGCACGTGCCAGCCCCGGCACGTCATGTCCACCGCCCAGAGGAGATGACATGGAGGCCTGGACGACAGACCCAACACTGAAGGTCGGAGTAACGTCTCAGCAGTTGCGCGCCCAGACTGAGTCCTCGGACCAGGATTGGCTTGCGGAGCTGCGTCACGGGATCGATACGCCCGGCCAGTATCTGGCCTACCGGGGCCCCGACGGAAACGTCGTGGCCTTCGGGCTCGACCAAGAATGGACACGCATCGGCCGCAGCCTGGCGGCCGACATCCGCTTTGACGACCCGACGGTTTCACGCCGGCACGCGCTGATCGTGCGCCAGCCCGACGGCCTGAGGGTCGTCGACGACCGCAGCCTCAACGGCGTGTTCGTGAACGGCGAGCGGGTCGAGTGGAGCGCGCTGACGGACGGCGATGAGATCGTCATCGGCCGCCACCACCTGCACTTCTGCGACGTGCAGGTGACAGCCGACATGATCGCCACACCGGCCGCCGAGCCCGAGCTGGCCTGACCGACGCGCGCGGGCGCTGCCGGCCCTGCTCTCTCAGCCGGCAGCCAGCGCCTCGAGCCGGCCTGCCAGCCAGTCGGTGGCGTGCTCGTGCTCTGGCTTCATCAGGGCGCTGCGCACGATCCGCGCGGCCGGCGCGTCGGTCTGCACCGCTGGGTGCAGCGCCCGGAACGCTGGCGCGTCGACCGTCAGCAGACTGAGAAACAGCGGGTCCGCGCGGTCGGTCATGCCGTCAGCGAGCATCCGGGCACTAGCGCTGTCGATACGCGTCAGTGACCGCTCGCGCGCAAAGCAGGTGACGATGTCGAGCTCCGGCGCGACATGTGGCACCAGTCGCTCGGAGCCGGCCAGCATGTCGCCGAGGCGACGAGCCCCCCGCCGGCAGGCGGCGAGGATCGCGCCGAGGCCATCGTCACGCTCAAGCGGGAATACCTGAAGGGTCAGCCACAGCGCCGCGGCAGCCGCGCCGGCACGCGAGCACTCGAGGCTGATCTCGCCGAGGTGGCGCTCCTCAGAGGTGAAGTAGGTGTAGGGGGAGTCGTGGCGGTACAGCCGGGCCACCGTCGGGTCGGCGAACAGCACCGCGCCGCAGCCGTAGGGCTGCAGGCCGTGCTTGTGCGGGTCGACCACCACCGAGTCGCAGGCGCGCACGGCCGCAAACGGCGCCGGGTCAATGAGCGGCTCGGGCCCGTCGGCCAACAGCGTGAAGAAGCCACCGTAGGCGGCATCGACGTGCAGCCGCACGCCGTAGCGCTCGCGCAACGCGAGCGCCTGGTCGACGCGGTCGACCGCGCCAAGGCCGGTGCTGCCAAGCGTCAGCACGACCGTGCCGACATCGCCGCGACGGCATTCGTCGTCGACCGCATCCAGATCGATGCGACCGTCCGCCGTGGATGCCACCGCGGTGGCCTGCACGCCGAGCAGCTTGCACATCCGCGCGTGCGTGTAGTGAGCAGCCTGGCTGTGGACGATGCGCTTGTCCGGATGCAGCTCACGGGCCACCCAGAGCGCCTCGAGATTGGCGATCGTGCCGCTGGAGGTCAGGTGTCCGAGCGTGTGCTCCGGCAGGGCGAACATGCCCGCCAGGGCGGCCATGACCTCGAGCTCGAGCGCGCTCGTGCCGGGGCCGCCGTCGAGCGCGTGGTTGTTGGGGTTGATCAGCATCGCCGCCAGGTATCCGGCAGCCGCGACCGGGTTTGGTGGCTTCAGCATCTGCCCTGCGTAGCGGGGGTGAAAGAACGGGTAGTGATCCTCCATCCGACGGCCGAAGTCCTCCCAGGCGTGCGCCAGCCGCGCTGGGTCTGGCACCGTGGCGGGGTGCGGCTCGCTTGACCCGAAGCGACGCTCCCAGGCAGCCACCAGGCGCTCGGCAGCCGCCAGCAGGCTGGCGCGGCCGCCGTCAGGGTCGTCCACTGGGGCCCCCTCCCGAGGGCACGCTCACCACCATGCGTCCGGCCTGGCCTGGTCGGTGCCGCGGGTTCTGTCAAGCGCGTCCAGCTCCGCCAGATCCTCGCTCGACAGCTCGAAGTCCAGCACCGCCGCGTTCTCCTCGCTGCGCTCCCGATGCGTGCTCTTGGGGATGATCAGCGTGTCGCGCTGCAGACACCAGCGCAGCAGCACCTGCGCGGGCGTGCGGGCGTTGCGCGCGGCCACCGCCGCGACGGTCGGGTCGTCCAGGTGCTGGCCGGTGCCCAGCGAGCTGTAGGCGGTCACCGCCACGTCGCGTTCGCGGCAGCCTTCGACGAGCGCACGACGGTATTCGAAGGCGCTGAACTGAACCTGGTTTGAGACCGGACGAGTCTCGGCGACGGCGATCACCTCATCCAACTCCTGGAGGCTGAAGTTCGACACGCCGATCGAGCGCGCGTGACCGCGGCGCGCCGCCAGCTCCATGCCGGGCCACGCCCATGTCGGGCCGCCCTGTGGCCAGTGCACGATGTACAGATCGACGTGGTCGAGTCCAAGCCGCCTGAGACTGCGCTCGAGCTCCAGCGCGGGATCCTCGCCCCCCGGATAGAACTTGGTGGTGATGAACACCGCTTCTCTGGGCACGCCGCTTGCGCGCAGCGCGCGCCCGACGCTCTCCTCGTTGCCGTAGGCCTGAGCGGTGTCGATGTGCCGGTAGCCCGCCTCAAGCGCCCAGCGCACAGCCTGCTCGCACTCGGCCCCGTCCGGCGCCTGCCAGACGCCGAGCCCGAGCACCGGCATCTGGTTGCCGTCGGCGAGCGTGCGCCGCTGATCGCGATCTGTGTTGATGGTCATCGGGCGAGCATAGAGCGGCCCCCGTAGGCGCCCCGGCCCGGGAGCAGCGTGAGACCCGCGCCGATCAGCGCCGCGACCCCGAAGAGCACCATCCCGGCCCCGGGCCCGGCGAGCTGCGCAAGCACGCCGTAGGCGCTGACCCCGACGATCCCGCCCAGCCTCCCGCCGGCCTGGCTGATGCCCTGGCTGGTACCACGGATCTCAGATGGAAAGGCCTCGGCAGGCACGATCACGGTCGTCTTGTCGGGACCGGCGGCACCAAAGAAGTAGCCGACCGCCAGCAGGCCACCGACG
>JAJZID010000144.1 GCA_021810705.1 Actinomycetes bacterium | reverse complement strand
CGGTCACCGCCAGCTCGCGCTGGGTGCGCAGCGCCTGCGCAAAGGCGGCTGGCCCGAGCGCGATGAGCGCCTGGCGCGATCCGGCCGGGGCCGGTGACTCGAGGTCGAGCGCCGGCAGCTTGGCGGCCGGATCGATCACGCCCGGATTGGGGCCGTTTGGCTGGTTGACGGTGACGTGCGCGAGCCAGCTCAGGACCTTGGTGCCGCGATCGGCGGACTCGCGCGGCTCGAGCAGCTGCGGGCGCTCCTCGATGAACGAGGTGGAGAGATCGCCGGCGGCAAAATCGGGGTCCTCGAGGACCGCCTGCACGAACGGAATGTTGGTCGCCACCCCACGGATCCGGAACTCCGCCAGGCCACGCTTGGCGCGCCGCACGGCGGCGGTGAAGTCCGGGCCGCGCGCGGTCATCTTGGCGAGCATCGAGTCGAAGTGCGGGCTCACATACACGCCGGCGTTGACCGTCCCGCCGTCCAGCCGGATGCCGGCGCCGCCCGGCGAGCGGTAGGTGGTGATCCGTCCGGTGTCCGGGCGGAAGTCGTGCCACGGATCCTCGGTTGTGATCCGGCACTGCAGCGCGGCGCCGCGCACGCGGATGCTTTCCTGGGTGAGGCCGAGGTCGGCGAGCGTCTCGCCGGCGGCGATCCGGATCTGCGACTGCACGAGGTCAACATCGGTCACCTCCTCGGTGACGGTGTGCTCGACCTGGATACGAGGGTTCATCTCGATCAGCACGTGACGGCCGGCGCGCGCGCCCCTGGTGTCGAGCAGGAACTCGACCGTACCGGCGTTCAGGTAGCCGATCGACCGGGCGAAGGTGACCGCATCGGCGAGGATCGCCTCGCGCACAGCTGGATCGAGGTTCGGCGCGGGTGCGATCTCAACGACCTTCTGGTGGCGGCGCTGCAGGGAACAGTCACGCTCGTAGAGATGGATCGTCTCACCGCCCGAGTCGGCGAGGATCTGCACCTCGATGTGGCGGGGACGCAGCACCGCCTGCTCGATGAACATCGACGGGTCGCCGAAGGCCGCCTGCGCCTCGCGCATGGCCGACTCAAGCGCCGGACGCAGCTCCTCGCGCGTCTCGACGCGACGCATGCCGCGGCCACCGCCGCCAGCGACCGCCTTGGTGAAGACCGGAAAGCCGATCTCGTCGGCGGCGTGAAGCAGCGTCTGGATGTCGGTGGTGGCGGGGCTCGAGGCGAGCACCGGCACGCCGGCGGCGATCGCGTGTTGCTTGGCTGTGACCTTGTTGCCGGCGCGCTCGAGCACCTCCGGCGTCGGCCCGATGAAGGTCAGGCCGGCGTCGATCGCGGCCTGTGCGAGCTCCGGGCTCTCCGACAGAAACCCATATCCCGGATAGATCGCGTCGGCGCCAGAGAGCCTGGCCACGCGGATGATCTCGCCGATGTCCAGGTGCGCGCGGATCGGGTGGCCGCGCTCGCCGATCAGATAGGCCTCATCGGCCTTCTGGCGGTGCAGCGAGGCGCGATCCTCCCAGGTGTAGACGGCGACCGTCCGCACCCCGAGCTCGTACGCTGCCCGGAACGCCCTGATCGCTATCTCACCACGGTTGGCGACGAGGATCTTCTCGAACACAGACTGGTTCATATCAAGCATCGCCCCGCCGTGGTGGCAGCGGATGTCACACCAGCGGCTTCAAGGCTGCTCGGCAGGCGGCTCCTTGGCCGTAACCTGGCGCTCGATGCGCCGGTCCGGCACAAGCCAGATCAGCGCGACCGCGACATAGACCGCGAGACCGAGCCAGCGATCGGCGAAGGTGAGACCGATACCGAGGCAGTAGAGCAACGGTGAGAGCTTGCCCTTGGTGTCAGCCCCGAGCGCCTTGCGCAGCTTGGAGTCGGGGTCCTGCGCATGGACGAGCGTCGACTGCAGGATGTAATAGGCAGCAGCGGCGGCCAGCAGCACGATCCCGTAGGCCGCGACCGGGATCGCCGGAAACCGGTAGGCGCTCATCCAGGCGGTGCAGAACGGGATCAGCGACAGCCAGAAGAGCAGGTGCAGGTTCGCCCACAGCGCCCTGCCCGTGACGCGTGAGACGGCCGCCAGCATGTGGTGGTGGTTGTTCCAGTAGATCCCCAGGTAGATGAAGCTGAGCGCGTAAGCGAGCAGCGCTGCGAGCTCCCGGCCGAGCGCCTGCCAGGAGGCGCCGTGCGGCGTGTGCAGCTCAAACACCATGATCGTGATCAGGATCGCGATCACGCCGTCGCTGAAGCTCTCCACCCGGCCCTTGGACACAGCGAGAGCCTAACGGCGGCGGGGCGGCGCTCGCGGGCGTAGTCTCTCGTCCGTGTCCGGCGCGCTCGACCTCACCCGTTTTGAGGTTCTCAGCTTCGACTGCTACGGCACGCTGATCGACTGGGAGGCCGGGATCGCCGCGGTGCTCTCCCCCTGGGCAGCTGAGCAGGGGCTCGCGCTCGATGCCGACGCGCTGCTTGCCGCCTACGCCGACAGTGAGGCGGCGATGGAGCGCGAGCAACCTACCGCGCGCTATCCGGACGTGCTCGCGGCCGCCTTCAGGCGCACCGGCGAGGCGCTTTCGGCGCCCGTCAGCGACGCCTGGGCGCAGCGCCTGGCCCAATCGGTGCCCGACTGGCCCGCGTTCCCCGACTCGGCCGGGGCGCTCACACGCTTGGCCGGGCACTACCGCCTGATCATCGTCTCAAACGTCCACCGCGACGGCTTTGCCGCGAGCAACCGGCGCCTGCAGGGAGATTTCGCGGCGGTGATAACCGCGCAGGACGTGGGCGCCTACAAGCCGGCCGACAATCACTTCGAGGCGCTCGAGGCAAAGCTCGCAGAGCTCGGTGTCGGTCGCGAGGCGCTGCTGCACGTCGCCCAGAGCCTCTTTCACGACCACGTCCCCGCCCGCCGCCACGGGATCCAGTCGGTTTGGATCAACCGCCGCCACGGCACAGACGGCTGGGGCGCGACCCCCGCGCCCGACGGCGAGGTGGGGTTCAGCGCCGAGTACCGCTCAATGGCGGCACTGGCCGACGCCGCCGACGCGGCGTTCGCCTGAGCGTCAGGCGGCAGCCGCGAGCGCCTGCCGCAGATCCGCCCAGAGGTCCTCGACGTCCTCCAGACCCACGCTGAGGCGCAGCAGACCCGGCGGCACACGCTCCCCCTCCCAGCGTGCCCTGGCCTCGAGCGTGGAGGCGACGCCGCCGAGGCTGGTCGCGTTCTCGATCAGCCGCAGGGCGCGCTCGACCGCCGCCGCAACCACGCCGTCGGCCACGTCGAAGGACAGCAGCGGCCCGTAGGCGCTGACATAGCGCTCGGCAACCGCGTCACCCAGGCCGGGATAGCGGACTGTCCGCACGGCGGGATGGGCCGCGAGGCGCCGGGCGAGCTCAAGTGCGCTTTCAGATTGACGCTCGGCCCGCAGGCCGAGCGTCTTCATGCCGCGTAACAGCAGCCATGCAGGGTCGGGGGCCGCAACGATCCCCGAGGCGTTGCGGAAGGCGCGCAGCCGCGCCGCCACCTCCCGATCGGCGCAGGCGACCACGCCCAGAAGCGCGTCGTGATGGCCGGCCAGGATCTTGCTGGCGCTGTGCAGCACGAGGTCGGCGCCGTGCTCGAGCGGCCTGAGCAGCAGCGGGCTGAGCACGGTGTTGTCCACCACCACCCGCCCGCCCGCGGCGTGCACGCGCTCGCACATGTGCGCGATGTCCGGAAAGGTCAGCATCGGGTTCGAGCACGGCTCAAGCCACACGATCTCGGCCTCGGGCGGCTCGGCGGTCTGGTCAAAGACGCTCACCTGAAGCCCCCAGCGGGCGAGCTCGCCGCGCAGCAGCCCGACGGTGCCGTAGTAGCCGCCGTCCGCGACCGCGACGCGCGCGCCCGGCTCAAGCAGCGCGAGACACAGGGCCGTGACCGCGCCCATGCCGGAGGGGAAGAGCAGCGCCTCGCCGCCCTCGAGCTCGGAGAGCCGCTGCTCGGCCTCGAGTCCCACCGGGTGCGCCTCGCGTTGGTAGTAGAACGGGCCTGGTGTGGCGTCCTCGTAGGCGTGCACGGTGGCGCGATCGAGCGCCGGTGGTGTCCCGGCCGCGAGCTTGGTCTCAGCCTTCACGGGGCCTGAGCGTAGTGCAAGCGCGTAGGCTGTGGTCAGACAGGCACCGAGCTCGCGGCCAGCGGGCCGCGAGCTGCCCGAGCCTGCTCACAGGCCAGTTCGCAAGCAAGACAGGAGATGTGATGACAGAGCCGCTGCGCGTCGGGATCAAGCTCTCCCAGGACGCTCCGATCGAGACCTACCGAGCCGTCTGGAAGATCGCCGACGAAGCACGCTTCGATCACTGTTGGGCGATGGACCATCTGGCGAGCATCGGGCCGATCGGCGAGGAGCGACCGATCTTTGACGGCTGGGAGCTGCTCGCGGCGATGGCGGTGGCGACCTCGCACGTGCGCATCGGCCTGCTGGTCACCGGGATCACCTACCGCAACCCGGCGCTGCTGGCGAAGATCGCAACCACGGTCGACCATCTCTCGGGCGGCCGGCTCGAGTTCGGGATCGGCGCCGCCTGGGCCGCCAACGAGCACGAGATGTACGGGATCTCAGGGCTCGATCATCGCGTCGGGCTCTTCTCGGAGGGCCTGCAGATCATCCGCTCGCTGTGGACGCAGGAGCGAACCGACTTCAGCGGCCGCTACTTCACGATGAGGAACGCCGTGGCCAACCCCAAGCCGCTGCAGAAGCCCTATCCGCCGATCTGGGTGGGCTCCGGCGGCCCCGCGATGCTGCGGCTGACGGCCCGTCACGCGGACGTGTGGAACGCCAGCGGTCCGGCCGGGCGTGATGTGGCGGCGGCGGTGGACGGCTCACGGCAGCTCGATGAGGCGTGCGCAAAGATCGGCCGCGACCCCGCCGAGATCCGCCGCACCGTCCAGCTCGCTGCGGGTGGCGACCCGGCGGAGCTGATCGCGCGCATCCACGGCTTCGCGCAGGCCGGTTTCAGCGAGGTCATCGTGATGCTGAGCGGCGGCTCGATGCCAACCGCATCCGATCCTGTGAGGACCGCGGCGCTGGTCGCAGAGCAGGTTCTGCCGGAGCTGCGGGCCGCATACCCATCCGCCTGAGCGGGGCTAAGAGGCACCGACTGGATCGACCTCTACCAGGTCCACAGGCCGGACCCAGCAACCGACGTTGAGGAGACGCTGAGCGCGTTGACAGACCTCGTGCGGCAGGGCAAGGTCCGCTACATCGGCTCCTCCTCGTACTCGGCCGGCGAGATCGTCGAGGCGCAGTGGACCGCCCGCGTGCGAAAGCTCGAGCGCTTCCGCACCGAACAGCCGCCCTACTCGCTGCTGGTGCGTGGAATCGAGCTCGACGTGCTGCCCACCGCGGCGCGCCATGGGATGGGGATCCTCACCTACAGCCCGCTCGCCGGCGGCTGGCTGTCGGGCAGCTGGCACGCCGAGAGTGCACCAACCTCCCCCGCCCGCCAGAGGCTCGCCGCGCGCTTCGACATGTCGCTGCCCGAGAACCAGCACAAGCTCCAGGTCGTCGGGGAGCTGCAGCAACTCGCCGATGAAGCCGGACTGTCGATGATCGAGCTGGCAATCGCGTTCGTCGTCAACCATCCGGCCGTCACCTCCGCGATCATCGGGCCGCGCACCCTGGCGCAGCTGGCGAGCCAGCTACCCGCCACGGAGGTCACGCTCGATCCGGCGATCCTGGATCGCATCGACGCGATATCAAGCCCGGCGTCAACCTGAACCCCGCCGACACCAGCTATGGCGACCACGTCCTGGTCGCTTCAGCGCGCAGACGGTAGGTGAAGCGCCTCCGCGTTGGC
>JAJZID010000143.1 GCA_021810705.1 Actinomycetes bacterium | reverse complement strand
CGGAGCGGGTCGCAGCCGCGGCTCAGCACGCACTCGAGCACCACGGCGTGCCGCCGCTGGATGAGAGCGCCACCTTCAAGCCGCAGCCCGGCCTGCAGGCGTAGGCTCGCACCGCCAAACGACGGCCGGACTTGACGCGACCCTTACACAGTTGTTCGATTCGGCGGTCCGCCTCCTGATTTACTTGGCGTATGGCTTCACGCAAGGAACAGAAGGAGGCGGCCCGCCAGCAGCGCCTGGCCGCACAGCAGGAGGCGGCCAGCAGGGCCGCGCGCACACGCCGCATCCAGATCCTGGGCGGCGCGGTGGTGGTCGCGGTCGCGGTCGTGGTCGTCGCGATCGCGCTCTCAGCGGGCGGCGGCAAGGCCGTCAACGTCAACAGCCCCGAGGCCAAGACCGCGCAGGCGCATGTCAACAGTCTGCTGGCAGGGATCCCGCAGTCCGGCGAGACGCTCGGCAAGCCGAGCGCACCGGTCATGATCACCGAGTACGGCGACCTCGAGTGCTCGGTCTGCGACGTGCTGGCGACGCCGACGAGCTTCACGAACCCCGAGAGCGAGCAGGGGTCGGGCTGGGAGGACAAGCTGATCGCAGACTACGTGCGCACCGGCAAGGCCAAGCTCGTCTACAAGTCCCTGGAGACAGCCTCCAGCGAGAACCCCGACAAAAACGCCTTCATGCAGCAGCAGGTGGCCGCCTACGCCGCCGGGCTGCAGGGCAAGGGCTGGAACTACATCGAGCTGATGTACAACGAGCAGGGACACGAGGCGACCAACTACGTCACCGAGAGCTACCTGGAGGGCCTGGCCAAGCAGATCCCGGGGCTCAACTTCAACAAGTGGATGGCCGACCGCAAGCTCGCCAGCCTGAGGAGCGAGATCAACGCCCAGAACCAGCAGGGCATCACGGTCAGCCAGGGTGGCTCGACCCCGACGCTCGTGATCAGCGGTCCCAAGGGCGTCGCCAACGCGATCATCGGCCTGCCGCCAAAGGGCTACAGCGCCTACGTGAGCGCGATCAACTCGGTGCAATAGCCGCGCCGACGGCGTGAAAGCCGCCGTCGACGTGCAGGATCTCACCGGAGATCCCGCGCGCAAGCTCGGATAGCAGGAAGCAGACGGGCCCCGCGATGATCGCGGGGTCCGTTATGTCCCAACCGAGCGGCGCCCCCTGCTGCCAGAGCGCCGCCAGCTGTTCAAAGCCGGGGATGTCGCGCGCGGCGACGGTGCCGAGCGGCCCCGCACTCACGAGGTTCACGCGGATGCCTCGGGCACCCAGATCGCGCGCCAGGTAGCGCGACACCGACTCGAGCGCCGCCTTGGCGACCCCCATCCAGTCATACACCGGCCAGGCGCGCGAGGCATCGAAGTCAAGGCCGACGATCGATGCGCCCGCCGGCATCAGCGGCGCGAGCGAGGCCGCGAGCGCCTTCAGGCTGAAGGCGCTCGTTTGAAAAGCGGTCAGGGCACTCGCGGCGGGCGTGGTCATAAAGCGCCCGCCGAGCGCGTCCGCGGGCGCGAAGGCGATCGCGTGCAGCACGCCGTCCAGGCCACCCCAGCGTGAGCCGAGCTCCGCCGCGACCGCCTCCAGGTCCTCGGGCCGGTTGACGTCGAGCTCGAGCACATCCACGGGCGTGTCGAGCCGCGTCGCAGCCCGCTCGGTCAGTCGCCGCACGCGCCCGAAGCTCGTCAGCACCACCTCCGCGCCCTCCCGCTGCGCATGCGCCGCGACATGAAAGGCCATCGAGTCCTTGGTGATGACCCCGGTGATCAACAGCCGCTTGCCGGCCAGCAAGCCCGCCATCAGCGCTCCCCGCCGCTCATCCCCGGCCCCTGATGACCAGCGAGACGTTGTGCCCGCCAAAGGCAAACGAGTTTGAGATCGCCGCCGGGGCACCGTCGCCCACGACCACGAGCTCGCGGGCGTTGTTGGGCACGTAGTCGAGGTCGAGCTCGGGGTCGGGAACCTCGTAGTTGAGCGTCGGCGGCACCACGCGGGCGTTCAGCGCCTGCACCGTCGCAACGGCCTCGATCGCGCCGGCGGCACCGAGCAGATGCCCGGTGGCCGACTTGGTCGAGGAGACCGGGATCCGGTAGGCGTCCTTGCCGAGCGCCAGCTTCAGCGCCACGGTCTCGGCCGCATCGTTGAGCTCCGTCGAGGTACCGTGCGCGTTGACATAGCTGACCTCACCCGGTGTCAGGCCGGCATCGGCCAGCGCGAGCTTGATCGCCTGAGCAGCCGGCCGGCCGGTCGGCTCCGGCGCGGTCAGGTGGTGAGCGTCGGAGGTGGAGCCATAGCCCGCAACCTCGCCGATGATCGTGGCTCCGCGGGCGAGCGCCAGCTCGTACTCCTCCAGCACCAGCACGCCGGCCCCTTCGCCCATGATGAAACCGTCGCGGCGCGCGTCAAACGGGCACGAGATGCCGACCTTGGACAGTGCCGACATGGTGTTGAAGGAGCCGAAGCCGAAGTCGGTCAGCGTCGCCTCGGCCCCGCCGGCGATGACCGCATCCGCATCGCCGTACTGGATCATGCGGGCGGCCAGGCCGATCGCGTGCCCGCTTGAGGCGCAGGCGGAGGCGACCGCAAAGGACTGCCCCTGGATCCCGTGGCGCATCGAGACCGCGGCCGCGGCGGCGTTTGGCATGTACATCGGGATGCCCAGCGGCGAGATCCGCGTCGGACCCTTCTCGCGCATCACGTCGAGGTTGGCCTGCACCGTGGTGAAGCCGCCGATCCCGGTGGCCATCACGAGTCCGACCCGCATCGGGTCATAGGGGCTGCCGTCGGACCAGCCCGCGTCGCCGATCGCCTCATCGGCAGCGATGACGGCAAACTGAGCGAAGCGGTCAAGCCGTCTGGCCTCCTTGACCGAGAGATGCTCGGCCGGGTCGTAGGCGTCACAGTAACCACCCGCCTGACCGTCGCGCACGCTGACGCCGCTGATACCACGGGCCCAGCGCTCATGCAGGTAGCGCGCGCCAACCCCGAGCGGGGTGACCGCACCGATCCCGGTTATCACAGCTCGACGCTTGTCAGCCATCGCGGCCGCCTTCAGTCCCTGAGCGCGGCGCGCTCAGTTGGCGCGCTCGGTGATCAGGTCAACCGCCTCGCCAACGGTCTTGAGCTCCTTCATGTCCTCGCCCTTGAGCACCACGCCGTACTCGTCCTCGACGATCTGGGCCAGCTCGACCAGATCCAGCGAGTCGATGTCGAGCTCCTCAAAGGTGGACTCCGGCGCGATGTCGGCGGCGTCCGGGCCAAAGCTCGCAAGCGCCTCGACGACCCGCTCCTGCACCTGCTCCTTGGTTACTGCGCTCATCTGCTCCTCTTTCGTTTCATTCGGGTTCACGGCAGCAGGAGCGCTCAGGCCCCCAGCCCGCCATCGACTGTAAGCACCGCGCCGGTCACGTAGCTCGCCTGCCGCGATACGAGAAAGCGTACGCAAGCTGCCACCTCTTCGCTGCTGCCGGCGCGCCTGGCGGGGATCACCGCAAGCAGATCCGGCCCGATCAGCTCGCTGGTCATGTCCGTGGCGATGAAGCCCGGGGCCACCGCATTGACCGTCACACCACGGCGAGCGACCTCCACAGCAACGGTCCGTGTGAACTGCACGAGCCCGGCCTTGGCGGCGGCGTAGTTGGCCTGGCCCGGGTTTGCGCGCAGCGCGCTGACCGAGGCGATGTTGACGATCCGCCCGACCCGCGCGCGCATCATCCCCTTGAGCGCCCGCCGCGTGAAGCGAAACGCGCCGGTCAGGTTGGTCGCGATCACCGCATCCCACTCCTCGTCCGTCAGCGATGGCGCGAGATTGTCGCGCGTGATCCCGGCGTTGTTGACGAGCGCCAGCACCGGTACCCCCAGCCGTTCCTCCGCCTGCGCGAAGACCAGCTCCGGCGCCTGCGGGTCGGCCACGTCCCCCTGTATCGCCACGGCACGACCGCCCGCGGCCTCAACCGCTGAGACGACCTCGGCCGCCGCCTGTGCGCTGCCGTTGTAGTTGACCGCCACCGGCCAGCCGTCCTGGGCGAGCGCACGCGCGATCGCGGCACCGATCCCGCGCGAGCCGCCGGTGACCAGGGCACAGCCGGCCGGTGGCCAGGCCGGCGCAGAGCCGAGCTCAGACACTGGCCAGCTCGACCTCTTTGAGGGTGCGCTTGGCAAGCCCGGTCAGCACCTTGCCGGGCCCCACCTCGACAAAGCGCCGGACGCCGCTTGCGTGCAGGTAGAGCAGCACCTCACGCCAGCGCACCGGGCCGGTGAGCGCCTCGACCAGCCGCGTGCGCACGTCGTCAAACGGCATGGCGGTGACCGCCGAGACGACCGTCACCGCGGTGGGGCGGATCTCGACACGGTCAAGGGCCTCCCGGAACGGTGCCACGGCTGAGGCCATCAGCGGCGAGTGAAAGGCGCCGGTCACCGGCAGGATCATCGCCCGCAGGCCGATCTCACGGGCTGTCGCCTCCGCCGCCGGCAAAGCGCTGCGCAGCCCTGAGAGCACCACCTGCTGGGGGGAGTTGTCGTTGGCGATGGCCAACCCGTGCGGCGCCGCGACCTCGTTCGCACGAGCCGCGGCCTCGGCACCGAGCAGCGCGATCATGCCGCCATCACCGGCGGTCTCGCCGGCGTCTTGCATCAGCCTGCCGCGCAGCGCCACGAGCTCGAGGCCGTCGCGCTCAGCGATCGCGCCGGCCGACACCAGCGCGCCGATCTCCCCAAGCGAGTGCCCGGCCATGTGCGTGGCCGCAGCCCGAGTCTCATCGTCAAGCGCGCCGTAGCCGGCCAGGCTCGCGCAGAAGATCGCCGGCTGGGCGTAGGCGGTGCCGTGCTCGACGCGCACAAACGGGTCCGCACCCACCACCTCGCCCGCCAGCGCGAGCAGGTCGGGTCGCAGGCGCGCGACCGTGTCGCGCATATCTTCGGTTTGGCTCCCCTGGCCGGGGAACATGAGAGCGCTCGTCATCACCATCACCGTACGTAGCTGTGGCGATGCAGGTTACGCGACCGCGCGCGCTGGCCCCCCGTTCGGGGGAGATAAGACGGCAGGCGGCCCTAGCGTACGCCGGCCGGCTCACCCAACGGATAGCGCCGGCGGATGCTGTAGAGCGTGGTGCGCTCGGCTGCGGGACGCCCGGCCGAGTGGGCGGCACCAACAAGATCCTCGGGGTCGAGCTTGACGCCGTGGTAGGAGCCCGCCAGGCGGCTGATCGACTCCTCCATCAGGGTGCCGCCAAGGTCGTTGACACCCCAGCGCAGCGCCTCGGTCGCGGCGTCCAGCCCCATCTTCACCCAGCTGGCCTGGACGTTTCTGATGCTGCGCCCCAGTGCCAGCCGGAAGACGGCGGTGTGCTTGAGGTTCTCCTCGGGGCTGATCTCCTCGATCCCGTGCGTGCGCCCGAGCAGCGTCTGGAAGGGGATGAAGGAGAGCGGCACGAACTCGGTGATCCCGCCGGTGCGCTCCTGCAGCGCGCGTACGATCAGCATGTGCTCGGCCAGCTCGGCCGGCTCCTCGATGTGGCCGAACATCACGGTCGCGGTGGAGCGCAGACCTGCACGGTGCGAGGCCTCGATGATCTGCACCCAGCGGGCGACCGGCAGCTTGTTGGGCGAGATGCGCTCGCGCACCCCGTCGTGCAGCACCTCGGCGGCGGTTCCCGGCGTCGAGCCCAGGCCGGCGTCGCGCAGCCGCACAAAGACCTCGTCGGGCGACAGACCGGAGATGTCGCACATGTGCGCGATCTCCATCGGCGAGTACGCGTGCAGGTGCAGGTCGACCCCCAGCCGCGCCCCCTCCTGCTTGGCGAAGCGCAACCAGTGCAGATAG
>JAJZID010000142.1 GCA_021810705.1 Actinomycetes bacterium | reverse complement strand
AGCAGCTGGTGCGCAATACGCGCGGGTCGGTGTTCTCGCTTTGCCTGCGCTCGCGCGTGGCGCCGGAGCGCTACCCGCGCTATCCGCGCCTACCTGTGCTGCAATGCTGCGGATATGAGCGTCACAGTCAGCGCCCTGAACACGGCAACGATCAAGGGCACACGGCTCGTTAGCGTCCCGCGCGTTGTGCTGAGCGAACGCGGAGCCGACGGCGACCGACGCTTCTTCCTGGCCGACGGCAGGCAACGGATGCGCAACGGCAAGCAGATCGGCTCACTCCAGCAGCTCGTGTCAGCCCTGAACGGCGATCGGCTGAGCGTCACGTTCCCCGACGGAACCGTGATCTGCGAGCAGATCCAGCTCGGCCAGACGCTCGACTGCACGTTCTACTCGCATCGCGTTTCGGGACAGGTGGTCGAGGGCCCGTGGGCCGAGGCGATCTCGGAGTTCTGCGGTACTGAACTACGGCTCTTGGCGTCCGGCTCTGCGGTTGACCGCGGCGCACGGGGAGCGGTCAGCCTGGTCTCGCGCGCTTCCCTGAAGCGGCTCGCGCACGAGGCTGGCTCCGAAACGGTGGACGCACGCCGCTTCCGTATGCTGATCGAGGTCGATGGCGTGACCGAGCACGCCGAGGATGGCTGGCTCGGACAGCGTCTGCAGGTCGGGGCTGCGGTGCTGCGCTTCGACGGCCACGTCGGCCGCTGCCTGATCACGAGCCGTGACCCGGAGACAGGCGAGATCACGCTGCCGACGCTGGATCTGCTGCGCGCCTACCGCCGCGGGCTCGAGACCACCGAGCCGCTCCCGCTCGGCGTCTACGGACGCGTGCTCAAGCCCGGCGAGGTCAGCGTCGGCGACAGCGTCACCCCGCTGCCGTAGGACCACTCCCGCCCGCGCCGGCGGCTTCCAGAAAGCGGCGCAGCTCGCCCGCGCGGGCAGGCCACAGATCGCGACTCGGCCCGTCGATCCGCACCGACGGGCCGTCCTGCGCGTAGCGCACGCCGATCCGGCTGATCGCCCGGCCGTGATGAAACATGAAGCACGAGGCTTCCAGGGCCGGCGGCGGAGGCGCCGGCGCGATACCTAGCGACTCGAGGGCCCCGTCAGCGGCCGCCACGGCCGCCCCGCTGGCAAAGCCGGCCGCGCGTGGAAGGCCAGTAGCCGCCGCGTCACCAACCACATACAGCAGGCTGCCGTCGACACTCCCCCGGTCGCCAACGGCAACCAGCGGCCCTGGCCCCGGAAGCCCCTCGAGGCAGACCGCGCGACGGTGGACGGGTACCAGGAAGGCGCCGTCGTAGGAGATCTCGCGCCCGTCGGTAGCTCGCAGCACCCCATCGGCGCTCGCGTCCAAGTCGGGCACGAAGCCGCGCTCGAGCGTGACGCCGGCGGCGGCACAGGCATCACTCACGAACGCCGGTGCCTCGCCGCCGACGCCGGCCAGGGGAACCGGTTCGGGCGTGGCCACCGTGACCCTGACGGCGTGCCTGGCCTCCAGGTGGCGGCCGGCCAAACCGACCGCGAGCGCGAGCGGCGCCGGCGGGCAGCGGTATGGCACGGCGGTGATCGCGACCAGCACGCGCCCCGCAGGCAGGTCAAGCACCCGCTCACGCAACCGCCACGCCCCATGGGGGTCCCAGGCCGCCAGCGCCCGAGACCAACGGGGCACACTTTCGGCGTCGACCGCGAGCCCCGGAGCGGCGATCACCGCGTCGGCCGCAAGCCGTTCACCGTCGAGCGCGACACCGTCGGGCGCGACAGCACTGACCGCCGCGTCGATGCAGCGGACGCCAGCCAGGTCAACTGCCGCGGTGAACGCCGCGGGCTCCTGGTCACCAAGCGCGACCTCCAAGGTGCCACCGAGGAAGGTCGCCCGCAAACCAGGCGAGATGAGCGTTACCGCAACCCGTCCGCTACCGCGCTCGTGCAGCCGCGCGGCGGCGGCGAGTCCGCCCGGGCCGGCACCAACGACGATCACATGCCTGTCGCTGCTCAAGCGGGCATCTCCACAAATGCGTCTCCAACCTCGACCACCACCGGGAAGGTGGAAACGCCGAGATCGGCTGGCCCTCGAAGCCGGGCGCCATCGGTGACCCGAAACTGGCTTCCGTGCCGCGGGCAGGTGACGACGTCTCCGTCCAGCTCGCCCTCGCAAAGCGACGCCCCCGCATGCGGGCAGCTGTCGGCGATCGCCCACAGCCTGCCCTCGAGGTGATAGAGCGCGATCGGCCCGACCGGCGTGTCCTCCACACGACCGACATACCCGAGGCGCCCGGCGAACTCCGCCAGCGGTGCAAGCCGAATCCGTCTGGCCCGGCGCCGGCCACTGAGCCGGTCGGTCAGCGTTTCCCCAAGCGCCCGGTCGACGCGGCCGCGTGTGGTCACCACATCGGCTCCGGCAGCCTCGGCGCGCCGCCACAGCTCCGGATCAGGCTGTGACAGGAAGGCGACGATGGTGCAGTCGGGGGCGGCGCTCCGGGCGGCCGTGATGAGATCCAGCGAGCCGGCGTCTTCGAGCTCGACAACCAATCCGGCCAGAGCCGCGGGGTCCGGCGGAGGCGTCGTCATAGCGGGTGCCGTAGCCAGGCCGGCGGCGACGGCGACCACCTCGACTCGCCGGGCGACGAGCGCATCGGTGGTGCGCAGGAGGATCACGCCCGCCATCACTCCACACAGCGCATGCAGCGGATCTGCTCGCGCTCGATTCGCTCCCGCACGACCGGGAAGGCGGCCAGGCCGTCGACCAGGTCATCGCGCTCCTCTGCAAGGGCCACCGGATCCAGTCGCATCAGCCAGCCCGCACCATAGGGATCACGGTTGACGATTGCAATATCAGCGCGGAACGCATCCTGGTTGATCTCCAGCACCTCACCGCTGAGCGGCGAGCGGAACGGACCCACCCACTTCGCGCTCTCGATCACCACAAGTGTCCGGCCGCGCCGGACGCGGTCACCCGGGCGCTTTTGGAACGAGATCGAGACCAGCCGCCCGCACAGCGTCTGAGCGATGTCGGTCATCCCCAGCCGCGCGCTGCCATCGGCCTCAAGCCTCACCCAGACGTCAAACTCGAGGTGGTAGAGATACTCCTCGGGAAGCGCGCAACCGGCGTAGACCTGCACCTCACTGCTCCTGGCAGGAGATCCCCTGTGCGTCAAGGAAAGCCCGGTAGGCGTCCACGCCAGCCGATCCCGTGACGAGGTCAGCTGAATCCGCGCTCCAGTCGTCGGCCCTGAGCTTTGCGATCCAGCCGAGCCCGTAGGGATCGCGGTTGAGCAGCCCCGGGTCACCGGTCAGCGCCTCGTTGACCTCGATGATCTCACCGCCGACGGGCGCGGGCACTGGGCCAACCCACTTGGAGCTCTCCACGGTGCCGATGCTCTTTCCTTTGGCAAGCGCCTTGCCGGCCCGCTTGGTGGTGACTGAGATGACGCCCTTCGCGAGGTTCTGGGCAACATCGGTCAGGCCGACCACAACCGCCTCGCCCTCAGGGCGTGCCCAGACGTGCTTATCAACTAGGTAGTAGAGGTCGTCGGGAATGTTGCAGCCGTTAACGGTCGTCATCTCTCACTCCCAGGTTCTTGCTCGGTTCCAACCGGTGCCTTGTGCTCCGCCACGATGTGGTTAATCAGCATGTCAAACGCCACCATCCTTATCTCTCGGGAGAACGTCTCCAGGAACTCGGGATCCTGGCCGCGCGGCTTGACTCTCGCCTCGTGCTCGGCGCCACAGTGAGGGCAGACAACCCTGTAGCGCATGCGGCCACTGCCGACGGTCCAGGTCTCCACCGCCCCGGCATGGGCTTGCACCAGGTGGCCGTGGACGCTGTCCCTGGTCCCCTCGAACTCGCAGAGCGGACAGCGCATCTCATCCTGCCCGCCGCCGCTTTGACAGCCATCGCGCGATCTCTGCGTCCAGCTCGCAGATCAGCTCAAACAGCCCATCGCCGGCCGGTGAGGCGCAGACGCGGTCGTGCTCGAGGTCACGACTCATCAGTCCCAGCTGGATCAACGCGTTGACCCGCTCGGTGACGGCCAGGCGTGGCCGCTGCAGCTGGGCGGCCAGATCATCCAGCCCGATCCCACCGTCGGGAACCGCGGCAGCCAGGATCTGCCAGTTGACCGGATCGCTCACCCCGCCCAAGGTGCGCAGCAGGAAGTCGTGGGCGACGTCGAGTTCGTCACCATCGACCAGCTCAGGGCCAGGGGTGGGCGCGTCCTCGCCGAACGCAAAGGAGGCGAGCTGCTCGCCAGCTGCGGTGGCGTCGCGTAGTCGCGCCGCGAGAGCACGTGCCAGCTGCGGCGAGACACAGGGCGTCGTGGAACTCATCGCTCCGCCCCGGCGGACGCGCTCAGAACCTCGGGCTCCGCAACGCCCAACGCCCGCTCCACGAGCGCGGTGAGCTCGGCGACCTCAAACGACGCTCCCACCGTCTTGGCCGCGTCCGAGTACATCGCCAGGTCCTTCGGGCAGCTGACGACGAAATAGTCAATTCCACCGAGCCCCTGAGCCTCCCTGATCCGTTGTTCGCTGGGTCGCTCCTCGAGCTTGGAGTCGTCCATCCAGATCCGGCCCCCGCCCGCCCCACAGCAGAACGTGTCAGTTCCATGGCGCGGCATCTCCACGAGCTCAGCGCCGGTGGCAGCGATGAGCTTGCGGGGCGCATCCGTGATCCGGTTGTAGCGGGCCAGATAGCACGGGTCGTGATATGTGACACGGGTGCCGGTGAGCGGCGTGGTCAGCTTGATACGGGCGTCAGCCACGAGTTCGGCCAGCAACTCGGTGTAGTGGTAAACCGGCTTGTCCAGGCCGTACTCCGGATACTCGTTGCGCAGCGTGTTGAGCGAGTGCGGGTCGGTCGTGAAGATCGCCTCGAAGCTGGCCTCCCTGAGCACGCCCATATTGTGTTCGACAAGCATCTCGAAGAGGCCCTCCTCGCCGACGCGTCGGACGTCGTTGCCGGCGTTGCGCTCGCCGTCGTAGAGCAGACCAAACGAAATCCCCGTGTCGTTGAGAATGCGTGCCACCCGTTGCGATGCAGCCTGAACACGCTCGTCAAAGGAGGCGAAGTCACCGACGAACCAGAGGTAGTCGACCGGTTCGGTGCGGGCGTCAGGGATGGTGAACTCCAGGCCCTTGGTCCAACGGGCGCGCATCCTCGAGGACTTCCCATATGAGTTGCCCTGCTTGGCAAAGTTCTCGAGCGTCTGCTGCAGCAGCGGCTCGATGCGGCCCTGGTCGACGAGGCTGCGGCGCATGTCGACAATCGTCGGCACGTGTTCGATGCCGACCGGGCAAGCCTCGACGCAGGCCATGCAGGTGGTGCACGACCAGAGGACATCATCGCTGATCAGTGGCGCAGCACCGTCCACGACGCCACGCTGCTCGCCGGGGCGCTCGTAGAGCCGATCGCGGATGTCTAGCACCAGCTGGCGCGGAGCCAGTGGGCTCCCGCTGGCCGTCGCGGGGCACTTCGCCGTGCAGCGTCCGCATTCGGTACACGAGAACGCGTCCAGCACCTGTTTCCAGCTGACGTCGGCCAGCGAGGCGACACCGGTCAGCCCGGCGGGTGGCGGCTCCAGCCTTGCGACCGCCGCCACCGGCGTCTGCGCGGCGCTGGGCTTCCGGGCCACCTGCTTTGGCGGCAACTCGCCGAAGAAGACGTTCGGGACAGCGGTGATGATGTGGAAGTGCTTTGAGAGCGGTAGCAGGTTGAGGAAGGTCAGCACCGTCAGGTTGTGCAACCACCAGCCGATTTCGCTGACCGTGTGTCCGCCGCTGCGGCCCAGGCCGCCAATGAGGTCCGCAACCAGGGCGGTGAGCGGCGCGAACTC
>JAJZID010000141.1 GCA_021810705.1 Actinomycetes bacterium | reverse complement strand
CCACCAAGATGCGTACGCCAACTTCGACCACGCGACGGTCCGCGCGGCGCTCGGCGGGCTGCTCGCCTGCGCCGGCGCTGTGCTGTTCGCAGAGCACGTCCTGCGCCTGCGTGACTCAGGCCACGTTGCGCTGGCAAGCGCCGCCGTGATCGCCGTGCTGGTGTTCGTGTGGGAGCCGTGGGCGCTGCGCAACCGCCGGCTGCTCGAGCGCGAACGCCTGCAGCGGGCGCTGGCCGTGGAGCGGGCCGAACTCGCTGACCAGCTGCACGACTCGGTGCTGCAGACACTGGCGCTGATTCAGCGGCGCGTGGACGAGCCGGCCACGGTCGAGGCGCTTGCCCGCAAGCAGGAGCGCGAGCTGCGTGACTGGCTGCTTGGCCGCGGCACTGATCGGGAGGCGGACACGCTTGAGGCGGCCCTGCGCGAGCTCGTCGCCGAGATCGAGGGCAGCTTCGCCACGAGGGTGGACCTCGTCACGGTCGGTGACGCCCCGGTCGATCCGCCAGCCGAGGCGCTACTCGCCGCCACGCGCGAGGCGCTCGTCAACGCCGCGCGCCACGCCCCCGGCGCGCCCGTCGCGGTCTTCCTGCGTGCAGGCGCAGACCAGCTGCAGATCTACGTCCACGATCGCGGCCCAGGCTTCGACGTCGGCGCCATCCCGGCGGACCGCCACGGCATCTCCGACTCGATCATCGCGCGCATGGAGCGCAATGGTGGCCGAGCCGAGGTATCGAGCAGGCCTGGCGAGGGCTGTGAGGTCACGCTCACAATGGAACGGCAGTGAGCGACGCAAGCCGGCCAACGGTGGTGATCGTGGACGACCACGCACTGTTCCGGGCCGGGGTGAACGCCGAGATCGCTGCTCGCGTCGCCGTGCTCGGCGATGCCGGAACGGTCTCCGAGGCGATCAGGCTGATCCGGGAGCGGCGACCGAATGTGGTGCTGGTGGATGTGCACATGCCCGACGGTGGCGGGCTTGAGATCGTCCGCACGATCACCGCCGAGCTCCCCGGTGTGCGCTTCCTGGCGCTGTCGGTCTCGGATGCTCCCGAGGACGTGATCGACCTGATCCGTGCCGGCGCTCGCGGCTACGTGACCAAGACGGTCACGGCTGACGAGCTCGTCGTGGCGGTTGAGCGCGTGGCAGCCGGTGAGGTTGTGCTCTCCCCGACACTGGCTGGGTTCGTGCTCGACGCCTTTTCCGGGCGTGAGCGAGGGCCGAGCGAGAGGCCCGAGGTGGAGGGCCTCACCCGGCGGGAGGTCGACGTGCTCGAGCTGATCGCTCGCGGGTACCTCTACAAGGAGGTGGCCCACAGGCTGGGGATCTCGACAAAGACGGTTGAGTCGCACGTCTCTTCCGTGCTGCGCAAGCTGAACCTCTCAAACCGCCACCAGCTCGCCCGCTGGGCGGCGCAACGCAGGATCGGGGAGTGAGCGGTGCCGTGGCGCCGCTGGTGGGCGCGGCGGTGTGACGCTGCGGCGGCGGCGGGGACACGATAGGTTCCCCGCCGCCGCCGCGCAGCCGCGCCTCAGGACAGCGAGTTGTAGTGGTTGCGCCAGATCACGCGATAGAGCGGGATCCGACGCGGGATGTCGCGGATGCCGGGGATGAACGGGATCAGAACCAGCCCGAGACTGAGGACCGTCATGATCGCCATCACATCGATGTCGGCGTTTGTGGAGGTCGAGAACGGGCTGATCTGGTACCAGAAGGTGTACAGCCACAGCCACACCTGGCCGGGGTAGCTGCCGGTCTCGTTCATCATCCCCCACTGGTTGCCCAGCAGGTGCTCCTGCTCGGCCTTGGCCGTGAGCGCGTTGCCATCGGCCAGGAACATCAGCGACTTGGTGTAGTCGGTCTGGTATAGCTGGCCGCTGTTCAGGATCGCGCCGTCGAGCCCGCCTGCCCGCGCGAAGACGAGCAGCTCACCCATCATCTCTCCGACCGGCCCGTAGGACCCCGCCGGCACCGACACGGCGCCTGACCCGGCCACGCTGGCCTTGTTGAGCGCCTTTGTGTAGGCGGCGGACCACGCCTCCTGTTGGCTGACGGAGGCGCTCTCGTAGCGGTTGATTGCAGCCTGCAGCGCGGGTTGCTGCGGCATCGTCCGCAGCGGGTCGATCACGAAGTCCTTGGCGGCATTGATCGGATGGGCGACGCCAAACCACTGCTGCAGGTGGATGAACCACAGGTGCTGGGTGTAGTCGTCCAAGCCGTCGGGGGCGCCGGTGTCTTTGCTGCTGTCGCTGACGTAGGGGTTGTAAGGAGGCCCGTAGGTGGCAGTTTCGCTGGTGCCGTCAAGCTCGCTGGTTGCGGTCTGCAGGAAGTTGACGGGCATCGTGCGCGCCCACTGCCTGGCTGTCACCGCGCGGTCATCAGGCGAGGAGAAGAGGATCGCCAGCACCACCACCAGGATCGCGATCACGCTGATCGCGATCGTGCCCTCCTTGATGATGTCGTAGGGCCGGTAGGGCCCTTTCCAGGTGCGGTAGCGCTCGTCTTCGGCGGCGCGCTGGGCTCTGGTCATCATGCGCTCTGCCCCCCGTCGGTCTGGCCGGCGGGTGATGATCCCGGAGTGCCGGCGACGCTCGAGCCTGCTGCGACCGCCGCCAGCAGCTGATCTTCAAACGGCGGCACGACCCCGTGCTTGCGCACGAGCAGCAGGTGCCCGCCCACGATCGCGACCACCGCCAGCGGCAGCAGGAACACGTGGTACGTGTACATCTGGCCGAAGTTCATGAGGTTGAAGAAGGCGCCGATGCCGGTCGCGTTCATCGCGTCCTTGGCCTGCGTGGAGATCCACTGGGAGTCGAAGTTCTGCTGCGAGACGTAGCCGGTCAGCGCGGTTGGGACCGCGACCAGGAAGGTGACCGCACCGGTCATCCAAACGCGCCTGCGCCCGCCGCGCCAGGCCGCCGTCCAGAAGCTGCTCCACAGGTGAACGACCATGAAGAAGAAGAACAGCTCAACGGCCCACAGGTGCATGCTGTTGAAGAAGTGCCCGAGACCTGTGTCGTGCCACCAGGTTGGTCCCTTCAGGGCCAGGATGACGCCTGTCGTGATGATCACGACCAGCGAGCTCAGGCTGAGCACGCCCAGCACATAGATCCAGGAGGAGACGTAGGAGGGCTGGCCGTCAGGCAGCAGCTTCTCGGGGGGCAGCTCCGCGAGCCAGCGCTCGCGCAGGCGCGTCGTCCAGGCGCGCGGCGCGGAGCTTGGCGGCTCTGAGGTGGCGCTCATTGGTCGTCCTTTGTTGAGTGCGAATGGCCGTGCGGGAACGGCAGCAGAATCGCCGCCGCGAACACGGCGAACATCACTACGACCACGAGCACGTTCGAGACGGAAACGTCGATGAATTGCCAGTGGATGTAGGACGCGGGGTGGTTGAGGTTGAAGATGGCAGCCATGCCCACACACTAAGGCCAGTGGTGGACGGCGCGGATCGCGTCAGCACCGTGCGAAGCCTGCGGAAAACTACGGTCCGGCCGGCGGGCGCCCGGGTCAGGGATCGGTGCGAGTGCTCAGCGCGAGGGCTGCGTGAGCGGCAGGCCGAGGGTCACCCAGTCGTGCACGCCGCCCCGGTAATACAGCAGCGCCTGCGCCGGATGGCCCAGCTCGAGCAGCAGTCTGATGGCGTGGGGCGTGGCGGCGCACTGGGGACCGTTGCAGAAAAGAATCGCTGGCACCTGTGGATCGAGCTCGCTGTGGCGTTGTGCCACCTCGGTGTGCGGCAGCGAACGCGCACCCGGGATCGTGCCGGCGACGAAGGACTCAGGGCGACGCGTGTCGATCAGCGGCAGGCCCGCCTCGAGATGGGCGATCAGCTCGAGCTCACCCACGGTCTGCACCCCGGGGTGCAGCTGGATGGGCTGGATTGTGCCCCAGGTGGTGTCCACGATCGCACGATCGGGCGTGCCGGGCAGCAGCGCGGCGGTCCGCATCGGCTCGCCGCGAGCCGGGGTGCGTCGCAGCGCCTCGGCAAGGGAACGTTCGCTACGGCGGTGCTCTGTCTCGATCGACACGCGCTGACCTGTCAGGACGGGTTGCTCGCGGGCGCTGCCTCGCCGGCCAGCGCGCGATCGCCGATCGTCTTGAGGTGGGCGCTCAAGAGCCGCGCGTTGATCTTGCCCGCCGGCTCCCAGAGCGGAGTCCAGCCAGCCCGTGAGCTGGACCCGTGGGTCCCGGTCGCGCGCGCTCGCATGTACAGCGTCCGCTCACCGTCCCAGAGTGCGCCGTAGAGCATCGGCACGACACCCCTGGGTTTGATCTCGGCGCCGGCCAGGGCGGCGATCGACTCCGCGGCAGCGTCGGCCTGCTGCGCAGCCAGACCACCCTGCTTGATCGGGAAGTCGACGGTGTCACCGGCTGCGTAGACGCGCTCGAGTCCGGCCACGCGCCCGTAGCGGTCGACGCGCAGGAAGCCGTGGTCGCCCTGGTGGGGGATGCCGGGGATCGCAGGACCCGAGAGCTCGGGCATCGTCACGATCCGTTGCGCCTGCAGTTCCTCGCCGCTGGGATGCAGCGTGATCGTGCCCGACCTGTGGACGGCGCATTGCGTGGAGGTGATGGCCTGCACGCCGTGGGCGGAGAGCAGCTCGCTCACGGCGTCGCTGGCGGCCTGACCGAAAACGGCCAGCGGACTCTCCTCGGGCGTGATCAGCGTGACCGTGGCGTCGGCGTAGGATTCGTAGGCGCGGCCTGCGCTCATCAGCGCAAGCTCATACAGAGGCAGTGGCCAGGCCGCGCCGGTTGGCGCTATGAACGCGAGGCTCCGCACCCAGCCGCCCTCCAGGTCTTGGATGATCCCGTGCAGCTGCTCGTCCATCAGCTCCGGCTCGAGCGTCAGCGCGTGCTCGGTCCAGGCGTGCCGCCGGGCGCCCAGCGCGAGCAGCAGGGCGTCGTAATCCAGCTGCTGTCCGCCCTCGGTGTGGACCTTGCGGGCCTCGGTGTCGACCCATTTAAGGCGGTCGGTCACATGGTCCACCGCCAGACCGTCGAGCACCGCTTCCATCGGGAAGCTCTGCGCTCGGGCGTGGCCGAACGGCTCGCCGACCGACGTCGGCCGGTATATGAAGGTGTTGTCGGGTGCGAGCAGCGATACCTGCACGCGCCCCTGCGCATAGCCGCGCAGCGCGAGCACGGCCTCAAGCGCAGCAACGCCGGCGCCTGCGATCACCACCTGGGTTGGCTCGAAGCTCGACGACATGAGGCACAGCTTATGAAGCCGCCGCGATGCAGTCAGCAGGAACTAGCCGCGGCCTGCTCAGTGATCTTCCGCAGTCAGGCCGGTGGTAGGCCGCGCTCGCGCTCGTAACAGGCTGCGTGGAGCAGCATCGCGCCGGTTCGTTCGGCTCGCTCGAGCAGCCCGGGATCCGCCGCGAGGGACGTCCGCACAACGTGCTTGCCGCTCACGTAGTAGATCGGCTCGTAGACGCCCAGCCGTTCACCGCAGCTTGCGCAGCGACGCCCAGCGGGCGCGGAGCGGCGTCCTTCAGGCGCGATTGTGAGCATGAGCGGCGATGCTTGCGGCTCACGGGCACGGCCGGATCGGCAGCTTCCCGCGGAAGGCTTGCACAAAACTACGGACGCTCCTGGGCGTGGCCGGTCGCGAGGTGCTCTAACTCGGACAGCCCGTGGAGGGCGTCGAGCAGTGGCCGAAGATACCCCACGCGGTGCGCCCGCCTCAATATTGTCGGCCACATGGCCGATCAACCAGTTGTGGCGACATCGACGAATCGCGGTGTGATCGGTGCAGGCGAGCTCATCGATCAGCTCGGTGACGCTGTGCTGGCGTTCGATCGCGAAGGCCGCATAGCGGCCTTCAACCGCGCCGCCGAAGGGCTC
>JAJZID010000140.1 GCA_021810705.1 Actinomycetes bacterium | reverse complement strand
CGACACCGGGCTCGCCGGAATCGACGCGCTGCATGGCGCGGCTGGCCGGGCGCCGAGCGCGATGGACGACATCCTGATCGAAGAGCTTGAGCTCGGCGTGCGCTCTTATAACTGCCTGAAGCGCGCCGGGATCCAGACGGTGGGAGACCTCGTGTCGCGCAGCGAGGGTGAGCTCAACGCGATCCCGAACTTCGGCAAGAAGTCGATCGACGAAGTGATCGAGACTCTGCAGGCACGCGGCCTCACGCTGCGCGACGGCTAAGCTTTCGCGAGTCACGAGGACCTATCCCATGCGCCACCAACGAAACCGATACCAGCTCTCGCGCAGCTCCGCGCACCGTAAGTCGCTGCTGATGAACCTCTCCAAGGAGGTCATCGAGCACGAGCGCATCGAGACGACCGAGGCCAAGGCCAAGGCCGTCAAGCCCGAGCTCGAGAAGCTCATCACGCTCGCCAAGCGCGGTGACCTGCACGCCCGCCGACAGGCTCTGTCGGCGCTCGGGCAGGACAAGTTCGCGGTCTACAAGCTCTTTGAGGAGGTTGCGCCGCGCTACAGCGCTCGCGACGGCGGCTACACCCGCATCCTCAAGCTCGGGCCACGGCGCTCGGACTCGACCGAGATGGTGCTGCTCGAGCTGGTCTGACCGGTGCAGTACCGCCGGTGAGCGCCAGGCTTACGATCGAATACGACGGCACGAACTTCGCCGGCTGGGCCGCTCAGCCCGGCCAGCGGACCGTCCAGGCCGAGCTCGAGCGCGCACTGCAGACGGTGCTGCGCCACCGGGTGGCGCTCACGGTGGCCGGGCGCACCGACGCCGGTGTGCATGCCAGCGCTCAGGTCGCCTCCCATGAAGGTGAGGCTGCCCCGCTGGGCAGCCTCAACGCCCTGCTGCCGTCCGACGTGGCGGTCATCGCCTCCGCGCCCGCGGCCGAAGGCTTCGACGCCAGGCGCGACTGCACCTCGCGCGCCTACCGCTACCGGGTCCTGGTGCGGGCAGCGCGTCCGGCACTCGAGCGCGCACGAACACTGCACTGGCGCTACCCGATCGACCGCGCAGCCCTCGAGGCGTGCGCCGTGCTGCTGGTCGGCACGCACGACTTCCGTGCGTTCACCCCGGCTGAGACCTACCACGTGCGCTTCGAGCGCGACGTCTATGCGGCGCGGTGGCTGGCCACGGAACACGACATGCTGGAGTTCTGGATCGAGGCTGACACCTTCATGCGCCACATGAACCGCGTGCTCGTCGGCACGATGCTGGAGGTCGCGCGTGGGCGGCGATCGCTCGAGCAGTTCGCGCTGCTATTGGATGGCGCCCCGCGCGCGCAGGCCGGCCCCACGGCCCCCGCGTGCGGCCTGTGCTTCGCCGGTGCCGGGTACGGCGGCGAACGGCTGCTCAGCCGGCTGGGCTGAGCGCGACCAGCGCGCTGTGCAGCTCGCGGACGTGCGAGCTGTCGATTGACACCAGACAGTTGGCGTAGGCGACAGGCTGGATGCTGCCGCCGGCGTAGATCGAAGCCTCGCTCGTGCATTCCGCGTCGCGGTAGCTCAGCCAATCCGCAGCGGCCCGGGTGAACGCCAGCCGGCCGGCCGTGCCGAGCCGCGCAAAGGCCTTGGCGTTGAGTGCGTCGATCGTCCTGTCGATGCTCAGCACCCGGTGCTCGGCGCAGCCCTCGATCTGCAGCGTGGTACGGGGGTTCTTGGGGCAGGGGAGGAGCGTGAAGTGCTCGTGCACCACCGGCGGTGCGAGGCGCGTCTTTGCTTGACCACCGGCCGTCACCACCAGCAGCAGGGCGATGGCGCAGGCGACCAGCGCGCTGGCGAGCGCTGCGGGAATGAGGACGCGCCGCTGTATCACTGGCAACATGTAAGCAATGCGCGCGGCGATGCGGTGCCGCGCCGCGTCGGGCTCTAGGCTTGGCGCTAT
Organism: Actinomycetes bacterium; assembly: GCA_021810705.1. Taxonomy (GTDB): domain Bacteria; phylum Actinomycetota; class Thermoleophilia; order Solirubrobacterales; family Solirubrobacteraceae; genus Palsa-465. The sequence goes on along the minus strand of JAJZID010000140.1, from coordinate 3,929 downwards.
GCGCGTGCTCCTGACCAACGACGACGGCATTCAAGCCGAGGGTCTCGGGCACCTGCGGGAGGCGCTGCTCGAGCTGCCCGGCATCGATCTCCTGGTGGTCGCCCCGGACGGCAACCGCTCCGCCATGGCAAGGTCGATCACCGTCCGCCGTCCGCTGTGGGTACAGGAGTACACGTTTGCTGACGGCGGTCTGGGCTACGCCACCGACGGCACCCCCGTTGACTGTGTGCGCCTGGCCAGCCTGGGATTGGTGGACGGCTGGTCGCCGGAGCTGGTGGTATCGGGCATCAATCACGGCTCCAATCTCGGCGACGACATCACCTACTCGGGTACGGTCGCAGCGGCGCTCGAGGCGATCGTCCTTGGCCTGCCCGGGATCGCGGTCTCGCAGCAGTCGGCCGCACTCGAGCTTGACTTTCGCCAGAGCGAGAGCTTCGACTTCACCGCCGCAGCCGCCTTCACCGCCAGGCTGGTCGCGGAGCTCGCGACCACCCCGCTGGCTGAGGGGACGCTGCTCAACGTCAACTTCCCCGGGCGCGCACCGGAGGGCATCGAGGTGGCACGTCTCGGCAGGCGCCTCTACCGCGACGCGCTGGCGCTGCTTCAGACCGACCCCGCGCAGCCTGACCGTCGTCTCTACCGGGTCTACGGCGAAGCCGTCGAACCCAGTGAGGAGGAGGCCGACACAGACGTTGCCGCGATTGCCTCCGGTCGGGTCGCGGTGACGCCTCTGCACTTCGATCTGACCGATCACACCGGTGTGCGGACGCTGCTTGAACACGGGCTGGATCACCTTCTGGAGCCGGCACGCCGGACCAGCGAATCGTGACGCTTGCAGGCGGCGACAGCGAAGCTGACCGGGTCGCGCAGCTGCGCGAGCTCATCGCTCACCACTCCTACCGCTACCACGTGCTCGACGATCCGGAGATCGGCGATGACGAGTACGACGCGCTCTACAGCGAGCTGCGGGAGCTCGAGGCAGAGCATCCCGAACTGGTGACCCCGGACTCACCGACCCAGCGCGTCGGTGAGGTGCCGGTGTCCGACCTCGTCAAGGTTGAACATCTGCAGCGGATGCTCTCGCTGGCCAACGTGCGCTCGGCCGCGGAGCTGCGCGCTTGGATTCAGCGCATGCGCAACTTCCTCGCGCGCGAGGGCATCGAGGACCCTGTCTTTGAGTTCGTCGCCGAACCAAAGATCGATGGTCTGGCCATGTCGCTGGTCTATGAGGATGGGCTGCTGGCGCGTGGCGTGACCCGCGGTGACGGGCAGACCGGTGAGGATGTAACCCACAACCTGCGCACGATCGCGCAGATCCCGCTGCGTCTGCGGGCCGTTGCGCCGCCACCACTGGTGGAGGTGCGCGGCGAGGTGTACATGTCGCTGCCGGACTTTCAGGCGCTCAATGAGCGTCGCGCCGCCGCCGGTGAGTCGACCTTCATGAACCCGCGCAACTCGGCCGCCGGGACCGTACGCCAGCTCGACCCCAGGCTTGCCGCTGAGCGGCCGCTCTCGTTCTGGGCCTATCAGCTCGGCGTGGTCTCAGACGGTGTTGGCTTTGCGACCCATTGGGCGGCGCTCGAGTGGCTGCGCGAGCTCGGTTTTCCGGTGCATCCCGACATCCGTGTGATCTCGGGCGAGGACGAGGTGGTGGCCCAGTGCGAGCGCTGGCAGGAGCGGCGTGGCTCGCTCGACTTCGAGATCGACGGCGTGGTCGTCAAGGTCAACGATCTCGAGCTTCAGCGACGGCTCGGTGTGGTTGGCCGCGAGCCGCGCTGGGCCGTGGCCTGGAAGTTTCCCCCCACAACGGCTATCACCACGCTGCTTGACATCGGCTGGAACCCGGGCAAGTTCGGTGACCTTCACCCGTACGCGATGCTCGCGCCGGTACACGTCGGCGGCGTCACTGTCAAACAGGCGACGCTGCACAACGAGGAGGACCTCGCGCGCAAGGATCTGCGGATCGGCGAGCCGGTGATCGTGCTGCGGGCGGGCGACGTGATCCCGCAGGTCGTGGCACCGGCGCCGCACGTCGCGGAACGGTCCGACCGTCCGCCCAAGCCGGGCCCCCCGGAACGCTGCCCCGTCTGCGCCACGCCGACCGTCAAGCTCGAAGGTTCGGTGTTCACACGCTGCCCCAACCGTGACTGTGCTGGTCGCCGTCTGCAGCTGCTCACGCACTTCGTCGAGGCGATGGACATCGAAGGGCTTGGGGAACGCCAGGTGCTGGCCTTTATGGAGCGCGGTTGGTTGCAGAATGCCGCCGACATCTACCGTCTGCCCGAGCGCGAGCAGGAGCTGCTCGCGCTGAGCGGCTACGGCGAGACCTCGGTCCGCAAGCTCTGCGACGCGATCGAAGCGTCCAAGGCAACGTCCTTTGGCCGTGTCCTGTTTGCGATCGGGATCGAGGAGGTCGGTGACGTGACCGGCCGCGCGCTCGCCCAGCAGTTTGGCGATGTCGACGCACTGCTTGCGGCCTCGCCCGATGACCTCGCGCAGACACCGGGCGTCGGGCCCAAGATGGCTGCCGCGATCCACGAGCAACTCAGCGACCCGCCGATGCGAGGCTTGATCGCGACGCTGCGTGCACAGGGCCTTCGCTTCGCGCAGGACAGCACCCCGAGCCGCGAGGGTCCGCTGGCAGGGCTCACGCTCGTCCTGACTGGGACCTTGCCAGGCCTGACCCGAGAACAGGCGACCGCGCTGATCGTGGACGCCGGCGGCAAAGTCACGGGGTCGGTGTCCAAGAAGACCGCCTACGTTGTGGCGGGTGAGAGCTCCGGCTCGAAGCTCGCCCGGGCTGAGGCCCTGGGGGTGCCCGTCCTGGATGAGGCGGGGCTGCTGGAGCTGCTGGCCGGTCACGGCGGTGGGGGAATAGAGTCGTCAAGCAGCTGATGATGAGGGGGCTAATCGAGAGGTAGCAAATGATTTGCTAGCATCGTGTCTATGACAGAGACATTGAGCGCAGCCGCCTTCGAGGCGCAAGACACAGACCGCATTCCCCGCCACGTCTGGATCATCTCCGGTGTGGCCATGCTCGGGGCCGTGATGTCGATCCTGGACACGACGATCGTCAATGTGGCGCTCGCCACACTCGGCCAGCAGCTGCACTCGAGTCTCGCCAACATTCAGTGGGTGATCACCGGCTACATGCTCGCGCTGGCCGCGGTCATCCCGGTCACCGGCTGGGCATCCCGGCGCTTTGGTGCCAAGCCGCTGTTCCTGATCTCGCTGACGCTGTTCACGCTGGGCTCGCTGATGTGCGGGCTCTCGACCTCCGCCACCGAGCTGATCTTCTTCCGCGTGCTGCAGGGCGTTGGCGGGGGCATGATCATGCCGCTCGCGCAGATCCTGATGGCTGACGCCGCCGGGCCGAGGCGCATGGGGCGGGTGATGGCGCTGGTCGCGGTGCCGATGATGCTTGCGCCGACGCTTGGACCGCTGATCGGCGGTGTCCTCATCCAGACCCTGAGCTGGCACTGGATCTTCTTCGTCAACATCGTCGTCGGCGCCTTCGCGATACCGCTCTCGTTCAAGCTGCTGCCCTCGCCGGCGCGCGGCGAGCGGACGACCGAGACGCTTGACTTCCTCGGTCTTGGGCTGATGTCGACCGGGCTTGTCGGGATCACCTACGGCCTCGCGGAGGCCGGCACCTACGGCAGCTTCAACAACACGCACGTCTGGCTGCCGGTCGGGGTCGGCGTGGTGCTGGTCGCGGCCTTTGTGCTGCACGCGCTGCGGATCAAGCACCCGCTGCTGGACCTTCATCTCTACCGCCGTATGCACTTCTCTGCGGCGTCGATCGTGATGTTCGCGCTGGGTGCGGCCGTGTTCGGTGCGATGATCCTGATGCCGCTCTACTGGCAGGAGCTGCGCGGCTACGACGTGATCGACACGGGCCTTCTGACCGGCCCGCAGGGTCTCGGGAT
>JAJZID010000139.1 GCA_021810705.1 Actinomycetes bacterium | reverse complement strand
CCGCTCAGCTGATCGACGACGATGCCGCGCGGACCCTGGCAGCTGTCAACTGGATTGAGCCGGCGCTGCGCGAGCTGCGCGGCAGTGAGCAGGCCCGCAAGGCCGGTCAACTGTTGGCGCAGCGCGCGCAGGCTCTGGGCGTGAGCAGCGTCGTGTTCGATCGCGGCGGTTATCAGTACCACGGGCGTGTGCAGGCGCTCGCCGACGGGGCTCGCGAGGGCGGGCTCACCTTCTAAGCGGCGTCCGGACGCTACTCTGGACTGACATTCATGGCACGAGAGCGAACAGTTTCAGCAGCAGGGCTCGACCTTCAAGAGCGGGTCGTTGAGATCAACCGTGTGGCCAAGGTCGTCAAGGGCGGCCGGCGGTTCTCGTTCACCGCGCTGGTCGTCGTGGGCGACGAGCGTGAGGTGGTAGGCGTCGGCTACGGCAAGGCCAACGAGGTGCCGGTGGCGATCCAGAAGGGGGTCGAAAGGGCCAAGAAGAACCTGTACAGGGTTCCCAAGCACGGCTCGACCATCACCCATCAGACGACCGGTGTGTTCGGTTCAGGCAAGGTCTTCCTGAAGCCCGCGGCCCCCGGCACCGGCGTGATCGCCGGCGGCGGTGTGCGCGCGGTGCTCGAGCTCGCTGGCATCCACGACATCCTCTCCAAGTCGCTCGGCTCGCAGAATCCGATCAACCTGGTCAAGGCGACGATGGCCGGACTCGAGTCGCTGCGCACACCCGAGGAGGTCGCAGCGCTGCGCGGCCTGTCGGTCAATACGGTTCTGGGCCTAAACAACGTTGAGCGCGAGACCGCCACGCTGGATGGCGAGGACAGCCAGGCAAGTGAAGGGAAGGCCGCGTGAGCGACGCCCTGAAGGTCACGCAACTGAAGTCCCGAAACGGCGCGGACAAGCGCCAGCTGGACACGCTGCGCTCGATCGGCCTGCGGCGTATCGGTCATACCGTCGAGGTCAGTGACACGCCGCAGATGCGTGGCATGCTGCACAAGGTGAGGCATCTGGTGGAGGTGCGGGAGAGATGAGCAAATTGGACGAGACACTCGCGCCAGAAGAGATCGGCCTGCACAGCCTGAGGCCGGCGCCCGGGTCACGGCGTCCGCGCAAGCGGGTCGGCCGCGGTGAGGGCTCTGGTACCGGCAAGACCTCTGGCCGGGGCCAGAAGGGGGCCGGGGCACGCACGGGCTCGAAGTCGCGCGCCAACTTCGAGGGTGGCCAGATGCCGATCCACATGCGGATGCGCAAGCTGCGCGGCCCGCACATGAAGAAGTCAATGCCGTTTGAGCCCTTCCGCACGCGCACCCAGGCGGTCAACGTCGGTGACCTCGAGGCTCGTTTTGACGCAGGCTCGGTGGTTGACGCCGCGTCACTGGCGGCCAGTGGGCTCGCCACGCGCAAGGGGGTGCCGATCAAGCTGCTCGCCAAGGGCGAGCTCGGCAAAGCGCTCAACGTGAATGTCCACGCGGTCAGTGCGGGCGCCCGCGCCGCGATCGAGCGCGCCGGCGGAACGGTGACGCTCGTCGAGAGCACCAACCCCGAGTCCTGAGCAGGCCGTGGTGGCCCGCGCCACGCATAGGATGCTGATCCGAGCGGCGCTCAGAGGAGAGCTGCCGCGATGATGTCGACAATCCTCGGCGCGTTTCGCGTGCCCGAGATTCGGCGCAAGGTGCTCTTCACCTTTGCGATGCTCGGCCTCTACCGGCTCGGTGCCTACATACCCGCGCCCGCAGTCAACGCCAGCGCGCTTAGCCAGATCCAGCAGTCGGTGGGCGGCACCGGGGTGCTCGGCCTGCTGAACACGTTTTCGGGAGGCGCGCTCGCGCGCGTGGCGATCTTCGGGCTGGGGATCACGCCCTACATCACCTCGTCGATCGTCCTGCAGGTGCTCACGGCGGTCGTTCCGTCGCTCGAGAAGCTCTCCAAGGAGGGCGAGGTCGGACAGGCGCGCATCACCCAGTACACCCGCTATCTCACGGTGGCGTTGGCCTTCGCGCAGTCGATCGGCTACGTGTTCCTCTTCAAGAGCCTGGAGACGCAGGCGGGTGTCGATCTGATCCCCAACTTCAACGTCGGCAAGGTCTTCATGATCGCGATCACGCTGACGGCCGGCTCCGTGCTCGTGATGTGGCTCGGCGAGCTGATCACACAGCACGGCATCGGCAACGGCATCTCGCTGATGATCTTCGCGTCGATCGTGTCGGGAATCCCGACCGGCGTGCAGTCCTGGTGGAACTCTCCTGACCAGTCGTTCAAGGTCATGATGCCCTTCATCGTGTTCGCTGTCGTGGCCGGGGTCGTGTTCGTCCAGACCGGACAGCGGCGCATCCCCGTGCAGTACGCCAAGCGCGTGATCGGCCAGCGCATGACCCAGGGCGGTCAGACATACATTCCGCTGACGGTCAACATGGCCAACGTCATTCCGGTGATCTTCGCCGCGACGGTGATGGCGGTGCCGCCCACTGTTGGGCAGCTCATCGGGCAGAACCACATCCACAACTTCGGCACCGAGCTTGCCAACTTCCTATCGCCCGACGGTTGGCACTACGTGGTGGGCGAGGCGATCCTGATCATCCTGTTCACGTACTTCTACACGGCGATCGTCTTCAACCCGATTGACCAGGCCGAGAACCTGAAGAAGTACGGTGGCTTCATCCCCGGTATCAGACCGGGCCGCCCGACGGCCGAGTTTCTGGACCGCGTGCTTGCGCGGTTGACGTTCCCTGGGGCGCTGTTCCTCGCCTTCATTGCAGCGCTACCCACCATTCTGATAGCGCAGACCGGTGCCAGCTTTGCCTTCGGCGGCACCGCGATCCTGATCGTGATCGGCGTGGCGCTGGATACGATGCGCCAGTTGGAGGCGCAGCTGATGATGCGCAACTACGAGGGCTTCCTAAAGTAGGCGTCAACACGGCATAAGGTCAGCGTAAGCGGGACGCTGGTCGGGCGGTGACAAACGGGCGGAGAGGGTAGCCACTTGGGCAATGATCGCCCAGGCCGAGAGCCCCCGCAGACTCGGCCGCAGACCAGTGCTCGATGGTCTGCGGGGGCTGGCGATCCTGCTGGTCATGTTGATGCACACCGATGTGCTGCACAACGGCTACGTTGGCGTCGACCTGTTCTTCGCGCTTTCGGGCTTCCTGATCACCAGCCTGCTCTATGAGGAGTGGGACCGCGACGGTGTTATCCGGCTGCAGCGCTTCTATGCCCGCCGCGCCCGGCGTCTGTTGCCAGCGCTCGGACTCCTGATCGTGCTGGCGCTGATCGCCAACGCCGTTTGCTACCGGCTCACGGGATGGCCGTTTGCCCTGAAGGCCCTGGCCAGCGCCGCGTTCGTCAGCAATTGGCTGGCGGCGACCGGCCACGCCAGCAGCCTCGGGAGCTTCAATCCGACCTGGTCGCTGGCACAGGAGGAGCAGTTTTACCTGCTGTGGCCGCCGGTCTTGCTGCTGGTTCTGCGTCGCGGGGCCGGGCCGCGACAGGTGGCAATACTGCTCGCGGCGGCGATCGTGCTGCTCCTGGCGCTGGCGCCGATCGGCAGGGGGCATGGCTACGGGATCTACTACTCGCCTGCGGCGCGATCGGCCGAGCTGCTCGCCGGATGCCTGGCGGCCGTCGCTTGGCGACACCGACTGGCGCGGCTGCCTGAGTGCGCCCTGGCGCGCTTGCCCGCGCGCATGCGGTCCGTCGCCGCGGCCGCCGCCACAGGCCTGCGCTCGACACTGGCCATGGTCCTGGTCTGTCTGCTCATGGGGGTGTTGCTTGACCGTGCTCTGCCCAGCGTGGAGGCTTATCTGAGCGCCTGCGCGATCGGCATCGGGCTGATCGTGCTGCTCCTCGGCGCCCCGGCCAGTCTCCCGGCGCGCGCGCTTTCGCTCGGGCCCCTGCGCTTTCTCGGGCGGATCAGCTACGGGCTGTACCTGTTTCACCTGCTGGTGCGCAACCTTGTGTATCACTACCTGCCGGCAGGCTCCGTCTATGCCAACGCGGCCCTCACATTCGCCATCAGCATCGGTCTGGCGACGGTCAGCTGGCGGCTTGTCGAATCGCGGCTGTTGCATGGCTCCGCCTCGGTGCGGCAACGCAAGCTGCGAGAGCGCCAGCGCCACCATCTGCAGCCGGCCCGCGCCTCGTGAGCGCTTGCCGCGCGCGCCCTCGAGGGCCTGTCGGCGTCCCTGCCCGATATGATCCTCAGCCCATGGGCCGGCAGCTCAACCTGATCCTGGTAGGACCCCCCGGTGCCGGTAAGGGGACCCAGGCCGAACGCCTCCAGTCGGACTTTGGACTGGCGTACATAGCGACGGGGGAGATGCTGCGTGCGAATGTCAAGGCTCAGACCCAGCTCGGCGTGGCCGCCAAGGCGCACATGGACGCTGGCGGCCTGGTGCCGGATGATCTGATCCTGGCCATGACGGCCGAGCGGTTGCAGGAGGATGACACGCGCGACGGCTTCATCCTGGACGGCTTCCCGCGGAACCTGGCTCAGGCCGATGCGCTGGAACGCCAGCTGCAGCAGCAGGGCCGGCGAATCACGGCCGTGCTGCTGATCGAGGTGCCGGACGAGGAGATCGTCAAGCGGATTGCCGGGCGTCGGGTCTGTGCCACCAACGGACACAACTATCACGTCGATTACGACCCGCCAAAAGTGCCTGATGTCTGTGACCAGGACGGCTCGCGCCTGATCCAGCGCGACGATGACAAGCCTGAGGTGGTTCAGAGGCGCCTGCTCGTCTACCACGAACAGACAGCGCCACTGATCAGCTTCTACGAGGAGCGTGGACTGCTGCGCCGTGTCGACGGGATGCGAGCGCCGGGCGAGGTGCACGACCACATCCGCGCGCTGATCGCGACGCTGCTGCTGGAGGACTCGCTGTAGGCGGGGCCGACGGCTACGCTTGGGAGCACCGATGGCGATCATCAAGAAGACACCCGAGCAGATCGAGCAGATGGCGGCAGCCGGAGAGGTTCTGGTTCGCACACTGGATCTGCTGGCGTCGAAGATTCGGGCTGGCGTCAGCACGCTCGAGCTTGATCAGGCGGCAGAGCGCTTCATCCGCTCGCAGGGGTGCGAGCCGGCGTTCAAGGGCTACCACGGTTTCCCCGGTTCCATCTGTGCCTCGCCGAACTCGATGGTTGTGCACGGCATCCCCGGCGCCTATCGGCTGGAACGGGGCGACATCCTCTCAGTTGATGTGGGTGTCGTGAAAGATGGCTGGGTGGCTGACGCGGCCCGGACCTTCCCGGTCGGCTCCATCTCGCCCGTGGCCGAGCGGTTGCTTGCGGTTACCGAGCAGTCCCTGCACCTTGCCGTGGCCCAGTGTGTGCCCGGAAAGCATCTGGGCGACATCGGCCACGCGGTCCAGCACTACGTGGAAAAGGAAAACGGGTTCTCCGTGGTTCGAACATTGGTCGGGCACGGAGTTGGTCGTCAGATGCACGAGGATCCTCAGGTCCCCAACTACGGGAAGGCCGGCACCGGCGTCCTGCTGGAGGCAGGTATGGTGCTGGCGGTGGAGCCGATGGTCACCGTGGGCCATCACGATGTGCACATGGGCGAAGACAACTGGTCGATCTACTCAGACGACGGGTCGCTAGCCGCGCACTTCGAGTTCACCATTGCGATCACGCCGCAGGGGCCGCGGATCCTCACGCCCTGGCACCGGGCCAAGGCTGGGGCGCAGGCCGCGGCGTGAGCATCAGCTTGCTACTATGATCTTTTGCGCTCGCGGCGCCTTAGTTGCTCTGCGTGCGTAGCCCGTCGCGGTAGCGGCGACCTGAAGCGGTCGCCAGAGCCGTCGGCGCGGATCCAGAGCCAATAACTCACGACGAGAGCGAAGCGACGTGAAAGTACGACCGTCGGTCAAGCCGA
>JAJZID010000138.1 GCA_021810705.1 Actinomycetes bacterium | reverse complement strand
CAGCGCGGAGAGCGCCGCCGATTCGCCGGCCGTGACCTGCGTGTCGCAGATCCGCACCTCCACCGTGCCGTAGGCCAGGTGCGGCCGCACCGACCACCAAACCTGCGTGTACTCGACGATCGAGCGTGTGCTGACCAGGAAGCTGATGTAGTCAGCAAAGCCCGCCCAGTCACCGAACGCATCGGGGACCCCGCAGCGCGGGAAGCTCTTGGTGAAGATCTGCGAGCGAACGCTGTGAAGGCCCGTATCGCGGCCCTCCAGAAACGGCGAGTTGGCCGAGATCGCCAACAGCAGCGGCAGCACCGGGCGCAGACGGTCGCAAACTGCCACCGCCCGGTCGGCGCCGCGGATTCCCACATGCACATGCGTCGAGAAGGTGTTGTTGCGCCAGGCGACGTATTTGAGACCGTCCTCGACACGGTGGTAGTGGTCTGTGTCAATGATCCGTTGCCGGCGGTAATCGGCCCAGGGATGGGTGCCGGTGGCGCCCAGCCTGACGCCCTGCGCGCGCGCCACCGCGAACAGCCGGCGCCTGACCTCCCGCTGCAACTCGAGCGCCTGGGCATGAGTCTCACCGCGTCCCGAGCGAATCTCGATCTCGGAGGAAATCAGCTCCCCAGCCACCGCCTCCGCGAGGATCGGATCTCTGCCGGCGGCCGCAAGCAGATCCTCGAAGCGCTGGGTCAGATCGAGACTCCCCGCGTCGAGGATCGAGAACTCCTCCTCCAGGCCCACACTGAAGTCCGTTGCCTGCTCGAAGCGGGCAAAGCCACTTTCCAAGTCGATGTTGCTCACGCCAGATAGAAGTAGAGCGCGTAGAGCAGGTCGACCGCCGGACTCGACGTATGCACGGTGACGTCGGGGGGCGTCCGCAACAGGCGCTCGGTGTAGTTGAAGATGACCCGCACCCCGGACGCCACCAGGTCGTCGGCAACCGTCTGAGCCACATCTGACGGTACCGCCAAGACCGCTACGACCACATCGTTGTCGCGAATCGCCTCGCGCATGCCGTCGTAATGGCTTACGACGAGGCTGCCGACACGCGTACCGACCTTATCGGGGTCGGTATCGAACAGCGCCACCAAGTTGAAGCCGTGGTCGGCGAAGATATCCGAGCCGGCGATCGCCGTTCCCAGGTTCCCGGCGCCGAAGAGCGCAATGTTGTGCTGCTCGGAGGTGCGCAGTATCCGACGGATCTCGGTAATCAGCGCCTCAACGTTGTAGCCGACTCCTCGTTTGCCGAACTTGCCGAAGCCGGAGAGGTCGCGGCGTATCTGCGTCGAGTTCACGTGCGTGTAGTCGGCGAGCTGCTGTGAGCTGATTGTCAGACTGCCCATCTTGCGAGCCTGTGTGAGCACCATCAGGTAGCGAGACATACGTGCCGCCACACCGAGGCCGAGCCGTTCGCCGGCGCCCGCGTCTTCCCGTCCCGCATCGGTCATTTCAACGCGTCACTGTACTGCGGGGTCGAGCGCGCGTTCGAGTTCGTGCTCGTCGACGAAGAAGTCGAAGCACTCGAGCCCGTCCACCGCAACAACCGGAATCCGCTCAAGGTAGCGCGCAAACAGGCGATCGTCAGACTCGATGTCGAGCTGCTCGAGCTCGAACGGGACGCGCTGGCGGACGCGACGCACCACCACCAGCGCTTCCTCGCAGAGGTGGCATCCCGGCCTGGTGTAGAGCGTGACCCGCGTCACTGCGGGCGTTCACCGCTTGAGTAGACGTCCAGTTCCAGGTAGGCCGGGAAGGGGGAGGCGGGTCTGTAGCGCGCGGCACTGGCGATCATCGCGCCATTATCGGTGCAGAGCTCGGCGGCGGGGATCTGCAGCTCTACGCCCAGTTCATGGAGCGCTGCCCGGAGCTCGCCGTTGGCCGCGACGCCGCCACCGATCGCCAGCCGCGTGGCGCCGGTCGCCCCGAGCGCCCGCCGGACCCGAATCATGAGCGTCTCGACGATCGCGTGCTGGTATGAGGCAGCCAGATCCGCCCGGCGGCGCTGTGTCTCCGGCTCGCCGAGCTCGCGCACCTTGTAGAGCAGCGCGGTCTTAAGCCCAGCGAAGGAGAAATCGAGACCTCGCATCCTCTGGGCGGTCGGGAACAAAAAGGCGCCGGGGTCGCCCCCAGCGGCCAGCGCTTCGAGGGCCGCGCCGCCCGGATAACCGAGCCCGAGCAGGCGCGCCCCCTTGTCGAACGCCTCGCCGGCGGCGTCGTCCAGCGTCTGTCCGAGCAGATGCTGCACAGGGCCGTGGTCGCGCACGTCAGCCAACAGGGTGTGTCCACCGCTCGCGATCAGCGCGAGAAACGGCGGCTCGAACCGGTTCGGAGCCAGAAAGTTCGCGGCGAGATGCCCGTGCAGATGGTCGACGGCAGCGAACGGCAGCTCGCGTGCGGCCGCGATCGCCTTGCCGGCGCTGAAGCCCACGAGCAGCGCGGCAACCAGGCCAGGACCACGCGTCGCAGCCACCAGCGTCACGTCGTCGAGCGTCGCGCCCGCCACTGCCAGCGCCTCCGAAACCACGACCGGTAGGAGCGACAGATGCTGACGCGAGGCGATCTCCGGCACCACACCACCGAAGCGATCGTGCACGTGCTGCGAGCTGATCACGTTGGCGCGGATCTCGCCGTCTGGGGTGATGAGCGCCACGCAGGTGTCGTCGCAACTCGTTTCGATCGCGAGGATCAATCAAGCCTCCCAGGGCGTGCCAATCGCGCGCCACATGATGATCGCGTCCTCGCCGTTATCGGCGTAGTAGCGGGGTCGGGTACCGACGCCGCGAAAGCCGTAGCGCTCATACAGCGAGATCGCACCGGTGTTGGAGACGCGCACCTCAAGCGTGTAGGAGCCGTCGGCACCGCCCCTGGCGATCACCTCCTCCAGCAGCGCGCTGGCGACGCCGCTGCGCCGGTGGGCGGGGTCCACGGCGATATTCATGATGTGCAGCGCCTCGTCGTAACGGGCACAGATCACGTAGCCGACGACGCGGCCGCCGCGCCGCGCCGCCAGCGCTATCTCCGATGGCTTGGAGAGTTCGAGCACGAACATTGCCAGCGACCAGGGCGCCGGGAAGGCCCGGCGTTCGATTGCGATCACCTGCGGCAGATCGCTGAAGTTGAGCGGCCGCACAACGACTGTGGGCGCCTGGTTGCGTTCCGGCGTGCTCATCCGTGGACCGGCTCCGCGTCAGGCGCACGCAGGTACTCCGGCTCCACGCTGGTCGCCGCTGGCGCTGCCAGCGCGGCGATCCGGCAGTGTTGACGAGCGCTGATCCGGTGCCGCGAGGAGTGATCCGGTGGGACCTCAACGCCGGCGCTCTCGAGCGCCGCCCGATATCTGACGGCGCCATCGCCGATGGCCAGCGGGTGACCGTGCTGCTCCGCAGCCTGCGCCGCGACACGCGCCAGGTGCTCCGGCGAGAGCACCTGCGGGGGCCACGTGGGCTGCGCGTCGAGCGGATCCTGCCCCGGAGCCCAGCCGGCCAGATACGCCTCGCCACGACGCGCATCCAGCACCGCCAGGGCCGGACGCTGATGCGCAGCGGAGCCCAGCGCAAGCGCACGAAGCGACGAGACACCCACCAGCGGCAGGCCGGTGCTGGTGGCCAGCGCCTGCGCCGTGGCAATGCCGATGCGAAGCCCGGTGAAGGTGCCCGGCCCGACCCCTACAGCGAGCCTGTCAACTCTCTCCCAACCAGCGCCCGAACGCTCGAGCAGCTCGTACACGAGCGCGAGCAGACGGCGCGCGTGGTTCGGGCGTCCACCGGGCGTCGGCTCGTCCACGGCAGCCAGGTCCACCACCTCGCGCAGGCAGGCGTTGGCCTCGTCGTCAATGTCCTGCAGGGCCACCGCGGTCAAAGCTGTCGCGGTGTCGAAGGCGAGCACTCTCATACGGCTTCGATGCTCCGACTGTCGCCGCCAAGATGCGCGAGCGTCACACGCATCGCGACGCGCCCGAGGCCTTCGAGCCACTCGCGCCCGGCGGCAGGCCACTCGACAAAGGTGACGATCCCCGGTCCGGTGTAGTCGGCGAGCAGATCTGGGTCCTCGTGTTCAAGCGAGACGAGGCGGTAGAGATCGACGTGGGCCACGTACCGGAGAGGCGGCGCCGCGCTGTAGCGCTGCCCGACCGTGAAGGTCGGGCTTGTGACTGGATCGGCCACGCCCAGCGCGCGCGCCGCGCCACGCACGAAGGTGGTTTTGCCGGCCCCGAGCTCGCCGCTGATCAGAACGATGTCGCCCGGTCCCAGGCGCGCCGAGAGCGTCGCGGCAATGCGCTCGGTCTCAACGGCACTCGCGCTGGTGGCGCTGAACGGCAGGCTGACCATCCGAGAGGAGTCTATGCAGCGGCGCTCTAGAACAGGCCAAGCTGATCCTCTTCTGACGCGAGTGTCGGCGGCGAAACAGGCGGCGCAGGTTCCACAGCCGGCGCCGGCGGGCCGAGTGCGAGGATTTCCGGAATGCGGTGGAAGTCCTCACGCAGCATCGCGAGCGTCGACGGCGTGTACAGCGCAGCCGCGGGGTGATAGAGCGGGTAGAGGCGCACGGTTCGCGGACCGATCGCGCGGACCTCAGCCTGGCCGTGGATCCTGGATATCCCGGTGGGCTCGCCGCGCAGCAGCTTGGTCGCGAAGTTGCCGAGCGTGCAGACCATCGTCGGCTCGATCAGCTCCAGCTGCCTGTCCAAGAAGTGCCGGCACGCATCCAACTCGTGCGGATGCGGATCACGGTTTCCCGGCGGCCGGCACTTGAGTGTGTTGGCGATGAACACGTCGTCGCGCACCATGCCGATCTCCTCGAGCAACTGCGCCAACAGCCGGCCCGCCTGCCCCACGAACGGCAGCCCTTGGAGGTCCTCGTTGGCGCCTGGAGCCTCGCCCACGAACATCAGCTCAGCATCCGCGTTGCCCGCGCCGAAGACCACGTTCGTGCGTGTCTCGTGCAGCTTGCAGGCGACACAGCCCCTAGCCTCGTGGTAGACGGCTCTCAGCAGCTCACGACGCTCCGCTGCGCTTGCCATGGCACGACGGTAACATCTCAGACAGGCCGTCACCTCGTTTCAGAGGGATGGACCAGGAGAGATGCCAGCCACAGATACCACCGGCAGCGGGCGCCGGATCGCGATCGTGGGCGCCGGCCGGCTCGGCTGCGCTCTGGCTTCCGCCCTGCGCGCAGCCGCTCATCCACTCCTGGAGGCGGTCGGGCCGCTGGGCCGGGGTGCCGACGCCGCAGGCTGCGACGCTGCGCTGCTGTGCGTTCCCGACCGCGAGATTGCGGCAGCCGCTGCTGTGCTCGCCCCGGGCGTGATCGCCGGGCACTGCTCTGGTGCCCTGGGTCTCGAGCCGCTCGCCCCTCGCGAGTGCTTCTCGTTGCACCCGCTGATGACCTTCACCCGCCGCGAAGCCGGCGTCGCCGCGGCCAGCCTGCACGGCGTCACGGCGGCGATCGACGCGAGCAGCGACCGCGCGCTGGCGCTCGCTGAGGAACTTGCCCGCTCCCTGGCAATAACCCCCTTGCGGATCGCGCGCGAGGACCGCGTCGCCTACCATGCCGCCGCCTGTATCGCCTCCAACTTCCTGGTCACGCTGGAGGCCGCGGCGGAGCGGCTCGGGGCAAGCGCCGGCCTGAGCCGCGAAATGCTCGCGCCGCTGGTCCGCCAGACGGTCGAGAACTGGCTGGCGCTCGGTCCGAAGCGGGCCTTGACCGGACCGGTGGCCCGTGGCGATGCCGAGATTGTGGCGCGGCAACGCGCCACAATCTCGACACGCGCTCCCGACCTGCTGGAGCTCTTCGACGCGCTCGTCGCCGCCACCGGAGAGCTGACGTGAGGACACTGCACACGGTCGCCGAACTGCGTAGCGCGCTGGCCCAGCCGCGGCGCGAAGGCCG
>JAJZID010000137.1 GCA_021810705.1 Actinomycetes bacterium | reverse complement strand
TGGGTGAGCGCTTTGCGCGGATCGAGCTCGCAGGGGTGATCCTACTCGCTGTGGGCGGCGTCTTGGTGGCCTCGACGGTGATCAGCGCGGGCGCGGCGCAGCCACCGCTGGCCGATGGCACCGAGGTTCTGGTCGCCGTAGCGCTCGTGCTGCCGGCCGCGTTGCTCGCCCGCCTGCACAGCGGCGTCTTCAAGGGTGCGGCGGTGGGCACGCTGTTCGTGGCCACCGGAATCTTCACCAAGGAGATCGCCGACCGCTTCGTTCGCGACGGACCGATCGGGCTCCTGCACGTTGCGCTCACCCCGGGGCCGTGGCTCATGGTGGTGCTCAGCGTCTGGTCGCTTTCGCTGCTGCAGCATGCCTTTGCGCGGGCCAACGCCGCCAGTGTTTCTGCGGCCAGCACGGCGGTTTCCGCCAACGGCCTGATCGTCGCCGGCGTGGTGTTGTACCACGAGCCGCTGGCGCACGGCGCGGCGCTGGTGCCGCTGCTGATAGGCATCGTCTTAGCCGGCGTCGGTGCGGTCGCGCTTGCCGGCAGCGAGCTCTATGCGCTACGCAAGGCCTAGCGTCAGCGGGCGGAAGCGTCCTCACGCCCACGCGGCGAAATAAGCTTTCAGTCAGAGCCCATGAGCGATGCGCATGACAGCTTCGACCTGAACAGCCTGCGGCTCGCCGCGGGCGAAGAGCACCAGCTCGAGCTGGCGGTCAACGTTGAGCCGCTCCTGCTGAGCGACGAGACTTACCTGGTCGGGCCCTTGCCCGTGCCGGCCCAGATCTGGGTTGCGCGCACCAGCCACCGCGGTTACACGCTGCAGCTGCGCTTCCAAGCGACGCTCACGGGCCCGTGCATGCGTTGCCTGGCGCCCGCGTCGAGGAGTTTTGCGGTTGACGCCCGCGAGTTTTCGCAGCCTGATGGCGGCGAAGGACTCGACTCTCCCTATGTGCAAGCCGGCTTGCTGGACGCGTCCGCCTGGGTGCACGACGCGCTGATGCTTGCGCTGCCGCCCGCGATCCTCTGCACAGACGATTGTGCCGGGCTGTGCGTCATCTGCGGGGCTGATCTCAATCGCTCGCCAGGCCATGTTCACGAGCAGGCTGGCATCGACCCCCGCTGGGCCAGGCTGGCGGAGCTCAACCTCGGCGGCGAGCCCGATCAGCCTGTCGCCGGGGGCACGGCGGCCGACCGCCGCCGTTAGGCGCACGGACACCAGCCGCTGACGCCTGCTAGCCTGCGCCCTCATGGCCGTTCCAAAGCAAAAGCAGTCACACTCACGCACGACCAAGCGGCGCTCAACCCACCGGGCGATCGCGGCCGCCACCAATGCGTGCCCGCAGTGCCACAGCCCACGGCTGCCGCACCGGGTCTGCCCGGTCTGCGGGAGCTACCGGGGCCGCACCGTGGTCGATACCGACTCCGCGCTGCGCTGAGGCTCAGCCATCGATGGTGACCGTTGCCGTGGACGGTAACGGCGCCGACCTCGGTCCCGAGGAAGTCGCTCGCGGGGCCGCGGTGGCTGCTCAGCAGGGCGTCCGGGTCCTGCTGTTTGCCGACGGCGCCCGCATCGGATCAGTGCCTCCGGGCGTCGAGCTGATCGACGCTCCCCTTTCGGTGGCCAAGGCCGCTGACCCGGCCTACGCCGTCAGGACCAACCCCGACGCGTCGATCGTGCAGGCCACCGTGGCCGTCGCCGAGGGGCGTGCGCAGGCACTGGTTTCCGGTGGCTCAACCGGCTCGGCGCTGGCCGCCGGCTTGTTCCATCTCAAGCGTGACCATGGCATCTACCGGCCGGCGCTCGCGCTGCCCTTGCCTCGGCCCGGTTTGCGGCCGCTGCTGATTTTGGACGTCGGCGCCAACGTGACCTGCCGCCCCGAGCATCTGGTGCAGTTTGCGCACATGGGATCGGCCTTTGCCCAGGCGGTCATGGGCGTTGACTCGCCGCGCGTGGCGCTGCTGTCAAACGGCGAGGAGGCGGCCAAGGGTACGCCGGACCTCAAGGAGGTGTATGAGCGGCTGACCTCGGCGGCTGGCGCAGGCCTGAACTTCGTTGGCAACGTCGAGGGCACTCATGCGCTCAGCGACGCCGTGGACGTGCTGGTTGCCGACGGCTTCACCGGCAACATTGCGCTCAAGCTGATCGAGGGGGTCTCGCACCAAACACTCGTGCTTCTGCGTGACGCAGCGCATCGCTCGCTGCGCTCGCGCGTTGGCGGCTTTCTGCTCAGGCCATCGATTGAAGGCCTGCGAGAAGAGATCGACCCCGAGCTGACCGGCGGCGCCTACATGCTCGGACTGCGTCAGATCGGCATCGTCTGCCACGGCCGCTTCACCCGCCGCGGCTTCGCGCGGGCGATCGAGGTCGCGGCCCGCGGCGTGCAGGAGGACGTCATTGGCCGCACGCGAGCTGCGCTCGAGCAGGCCGGGGCGCTGCGGCAGCCGAGCATGAGTTGAGAGCGTCCGCGGCTGCGGCTAGGGTTCATGAGCCATGACCCGTGAACAGATTCTCGCTGCGATCCGTGCACATCTGAGCGACGAGCTTCAGATCAATCCCGCGGCCATCACGGACACGACGCGTTTCCGCGAAGACCTGGAGGCCGATTCGCTGGACCTCTACACGTTGGTCCAGGCGCTGGAGGACGGCTTTGGCGTGAAGATCTCAGACGAGGAGGCGGCGGGGATTCTCACCGTCGGGCAGGCGGTCGACTTCGTCTTTGCGAGTCACGCCGGGACCGCGAGCCGAGCCGCCGGTGACGCCTAACCCAAACCACGGTGAGGATTCGGTCGGGGCGCTGCGCGAACTCCTGGACGCGCTTCCCGACGATGCTGCCAGGACTGTGTTTACGCACGCTTCGTGGGCGCCGAAGGGGGCTGAGTCGTACGAGCGTCTGGCCTTTCTGGGTGACAGCGTGCTGTCGCTCGCCGTCACCTCCCACATCTTTCCTCTGCTCGGGCGGCTCGGACCCGGCGAGCTGACCAAGATCCGCGCGCAGACGGTCTCGGGTCGCTCATGCCGGGTGGTCGCAGAACGCCTCGGCGTGCCCGAGCGGCTGACGGCGGCGGCGCCCGAGTCGGTGGCGGCCAGCGTCCCCAGCCTGCTGGCGGCAGAGCGCGTGCTGGCCTCAATAACCGAGGCGGTGATCGGTGCCTGCTACCTGGAGTTCGGTTACGAGCGGGTGGCGGCTGCGGTCGTCGAGGCATTCCGCGAAGAGCTCGAGGAGGCGATGGAGCGGCCCGTGGACTTCAAGTCCGCGCTGCAGGAGCGGCTCGCCCGTCGCGGCTCGCTTGTCAGATACCTCGTTGTGGACGAGGTCGGGCCGCCGCACGAACGCACCTTCACGATCGTGGCGATGATCGGGGAAGAGGAGATCGGGCGTGGCGTCGGGCGCAGCAAGAAGGATGCCGAGCAGGCTGCGGCTCAGGCGGCGCTGGCCGGCACGGACGCTGTGGGTGCAGGACGCTAGGGCGGGCGCGATGTACCTGAAGAGCGTCACCATGAAGGGCTTCAAGTCATTCCCCGACCGCACGCGGCTCGAGTTCAGCCCGGGCACGAGCGTGATCGTAGGACCGAACGGCTCGGGTAAGTCCAATGTGACCGACGCGGTGCTGTGGGCGCTCGGCGAGCAGTCGCCGGCCGCGATCCGTGGACACTCGATGCAGGACGTGATCTTCGGCGGTGCGCCCGGGCGCCAGGCGGCCGGCGCCGCGACGGTCGAGCTCATCCTGGACGACAGCGACGGGGTCCTCGGGCTTGGCCCGGAGGTTTCGATTCTGCGTCATCTGGAGCGCAGCGGCGAGGGGGAATACCGGATAAACGGCGCTCGCTGTCGGCTCATCGACGTGCTGGAGGTGCTCTCCGACACCGGGCTTGGCAAGGAGATGCACTCCGTCATCTCGCAGGGGCGGGTGGAGGCGATCGTCACCTCCCGACCGCGGGACCGCCGCCTGCTGATCGAGGAGGCGGCAGGGCTCGGCAAACACCGCAAGCGCCGGCGCCGCACCCAGCTCAAACTGCAGCACACCCAGGACAACCTCGACCGTGCACTCGACATCGAGCGCGAAGCGCGCTCGCGGCTCAAGCCGCTCAAACGCCAGGCGGAGGCGGCGGAGCTGCACGCGCGGATTCACCGGCAGATGCTCGAGGTTCGCTGGGAACTCGCGCGCGACGAGTTGAGGGATCGCCAGGCGGGCCTCGAGCGGGCCACGACCGGCGCCGCCCAGTTGCGCGAGCGCCGCCGCCAGATCGAGGCCGAGATCGAGGTGGCTGCGCGCGGACGCCGCCAGGCGGAGGAGGCGCTGGCCTCACGATCCAGTCGCCGCGAGGAGCTCTCCCGCCGCAGCTTTGCCGCGCAGGCGGCAGCGGACAAGGTCAGCTACCGGACGGACGCCATCAGGTCGGCCCTCGCGTTCGTCTCAGACCGTAGCCGCAGAGCACGCGCACAGCTTGACCACCAGCGGGAGCAGGCGGCTACGGACCGACCCGACGACGGCGCCCGTGCGCGCGTGGAGTCACTGAAGACCGAGCTGGTCGCGCTCGAGCGCGACCGGGAGGCCGAGCTCGCGCGCCAGCTGGCGGAGCTCGAGCGCCAGCTGGGAGAGGCCGCCGCCACCGAGGCGCTCAGAGCCGAAGCCGTCGCGACCGCGAAGGCACTGAGAGACAAGGCCGAGGCCACGGTCACGCAGGCGCGCGCAGAGCTGCGCGAGGCCGAGCGGGCGGCTGAGGCCGCACGGCGCGAGAGCGCGCGGGTCGGTGGCGAGCTGGCTGGCGTCAACCAGTTCCTCAGAGCCCACCAGAGCGCGCCGGGAGGGGCGCGTTCGCTGGCCGACGAACTGACCGTGGCTCCGGGCTATGAGCTTGCTGTGGCAGCGGCGCTCGACGGACGGCTGGGAGCTGCGCTGGCGGAGGATCGCGGCCAGGCTGGAGCGCTGCTTGAACGGGCTGGTCGCGACGGCGGTCGCGTGCTGATCATGGGCGAGCGCGACGACCGAGGCCGCGTCCGCAGCGCGTCGCCGCTGCCGGGAGCCGTGCCGCTGAGCGAGCAGGTGAACGGGACAACCGCGGCGGCGGCGCTCGCGCGGGCGCTGCTTCAGGACGCCTGGGTGGTCGATGAGTTGGATGCCGTCGTAGACGGTTTCGCGGGGGTGGCTGTGACCAGGAGTGGGCGAGTCTACGCGGGCTACAGCGGCGAGCTGCGGCAGGCGCCGAAGGTCGGGGAGGAGCGCGTGCTGGCCGAACGCAACAGGCGCGAGCAGCTGGTGGGCGCGAGCGAGGGTGCAGCCAGGGCTGAGCAGGCAGCCCGCGCACACGTGCAAGCGCTGACGGCGCGACTCGCCGAGCTTGACCTGGATCGTGAGCGCGCGGTGGCGGCCCATCGAGGGGCGGTGGAAGCCTGCGATGAGGCGGCTGAGCAGCAACGGCGTCTTGCGGCGAGCGTGCAGCGGCGTCGTGCGGCGCCTGACGATGGCCCGCGCGCCGGCCAGCGCGCGCAGCTCAGGGCGCAGCTTGCCGCCGAGCAGGCGCAGCTCGAGCGGGCCGCGCAGGAGCGGGCCAGGCGCCAGCAGGACATCCAGCGCCTGCAGGCAGAGATCGACCGTGACGCGCGGCTTGTGCCCGCGATCGAGTCACTGGCCGTGGCGCTGGCCGGCGTGGCCGACGCGATCGCCCAGCGCAAGCGCAGCTTCGACGCTGAGCTCGCGCACGACCGTGAGGCGGGAGAGGCGCTGGCTGCGCGCCTGCGAGCGTGCGCCCAGCAGGAGGCGGCGATCCAGACGCGCCTGCACGCGGCCAGTGAAGAGCTGACCGAGGCCGAGGTGCGGGCTCAGCGCGCGCGCGACCAGGAGCAGGATGCCGCCAGCGCGCTGCGGGCGCTGGCGAGCGAGCTCGACCTCGAACCGGAGCCTGCGGCGGCGCCGCTC
>JAJZID010000136.1 GCA_021810705.1 Actinomycetes bacterium | reverse complement strand
TGGCCGACGCGCTGCGCCAACCGCTGCGAGAGCAGGCCGGGCCCGCCCCCCACCTCCAGCACCACATCGCTGTCACTGAGCTCGGCCAGCCGCTCGATCACATCGAGCAGGTTGCGGTCAACGAGGAAGTTCTGACCCAGCCTCACCAAGAGAAAGCGGCCGCGGCCGCGGCCTCCACCTCCCGCTCCAGCTGCGCGTATGCGATCCGACGCTCGAGCGCGATCGCGGCGGCGGTGTGCACCACGTTGGCAGGGACGTTGCGGCTGCCACGCAGCGGCACCGGGGTCAGGTAGGGCGCGTCGGTCTCCACCAGCAGCCGCCCGGCGGGGACCATCAGCATCGCGGTGCGCAGGTCGGCGTTTGCGGGGTAGGTGATGTTGCCGGCGAACGAGATGAACCAGCCGGGGTGCTCAAGGCACTCCTCGATGCGCTCGGGCATCGAGAAACAGTGCAGGATCACCTTCACTCCGTCGGTATGCTCGGCGAGGATCGCCAGCGTGTCATCTGCCGCCTCGCGGGTGTGGATCACCACCGGCTTTTGGAGCTCACGCGCGATCTCGATCTGGGCTTTGAAGGCGCGCTGCTGGTCGGAGTGCGGCGCGTGCTGGCGGTAGTAGTCAAGGCCGGTCTCACCGATCGCGACGCAGCGCGGGTGCCTGGCGAGCTGCGCGATCAGCTCCAGGTCCTCCTGGCCGCAGCCGGCGGCCTCGTTGGGGTGAAGGCCGCAGGCGGCGTAGACCTCCGGGTGGCGTTCCGCGGCTGCCAATGCGAGCCGGCAGCTCTCAGCGTCGGTCCCGACCGTGACGATGCGGCTGACGCCAGCGGCGGTCGCGGCCGCCACGAGCTCGGCCTCGGGCTGCTCGCAGCTTGCGAGGTGCGTGTGGCTATCGATCACGTTTCGGAAACAGTGGCGGGATCGGCTTGATCGGCGCCGCCTCAAGCGCTGAGCGCACGAGCGCGCAGGTGGCGGGCATGTAGGGGGCAAGCTCCGCCGTGACCACGTCCAATCCGTGGTGCAGGGTCGCGAGTGCTGTGTCCAACTCGCCGGCCCGGTCCGCCTCCCGCGCGAGCTCCCAGGGTTTGCGCTCCTCGACGTAGCGGTTGAGCCGGCGCACGCGCTGCCAGATCAGCTCCAGCGCGCCGCTCAGATCAACCGCGTCGAAGGCGGCTGCCACCTCGCCCGCGAGGCTCCCGAGGTCCGGCTCGAGCGTGGCGTCGTGACCGGCCTCGGGCAGGACACCGTCGCGGTAGCGGGCGATCATCGCAAGCGTACGGGACACGAGGTTGCCGTACTCGTTGGCCAGCTCGGAGTCGTAGCGCACCGCGACCGCCTCCATGCCGACGTTGCCGTCGGCGCCGAAGGTGACGTCGCGAAAGAGGTAGAAGCGCAGCGCATCGACGCCGAAGCGCTCGAGCACCTCGAACGGATCGAGTCCGTTGCCCAGCGACTTTGACATCTTGCGGCCGTCTGAGCCCTGCAAAAAGCCGTGCACGAAGACGTGCTCGGGGATCTCGAGGTCGGCGGCCCAGAGCATCGCCGGCCAGTAGATCGTGTGGAACTTGAGGATCTCCTTGCCAACCAGGTGCAGCTGCGCGGGCCAGTAGCGTGCGGTCAGGTCCTCACCCGGGCGGGCGTAGCCAAGCGCGGTGTAGTAGTTCAACAGCGCGTCGAACCACACGTAGAAGACGTGGCCAGGATCCCAGGGGACCTCCACCCCCCACTCAAGGCGCGCGCGGGAGAGCGAGATGTCCTGCAGACCCTGGGCGATGAACGCCTGCGCCTCGTTGCGGGCGCGCGTCGGGCGCACAAAGTCCGGCTGCTCGGCGAACAGCCGCTCGAGCCGCTCCTGAAACGCGGAAAGGCGGAAGAACCAGTTCTCCTCACGTTCGCGCGTGAGCTCGATCTCATGGATCGGGCAGCGGTTGCCGGGCCCGATCTCAGCCTCGGTCTTGAAGTCTGCGCAGCGCGGGCAGTACCAGCCTTCGTAGATGCCCTTGTAGACGTGGCCGTTGTCGTGGACGCGCTGGAGCACCTGCTGCACACGCCGCTTGTGCTCGCTGTCGGTGGTGCGTATGAAGAAGTCGGGCTCAACCCCGATCGCCGGCAGCAGGGCCTTGAACTTGGCTGCGTTCAGGTCCGCCCACGCACGCGGCTCAAGACCCTGGGCGCGGGCCGCGTCGGCGACCGGCTCGCCGTGCTCGTCGGTCCCGGTGAGAAAGAACGTGTCGTCTCCCCGGCGCCGGTGGTGGCGGGCCAGGATGTCAGCGGCGATCGAGGTGTAGGCGTGGCCCAGGTGGGGCTGGGCGTTGACGTAGTAGATCGGTGTGGTGACGTAGAACGTCATGGCCCGGACTCTAGGCGGTCAGCGCCCGGTACAGCGCGTTGGCGCTGGTGCCGGTGAGCTCAGCGACGACTGCGGCCGCGGTCCGGGGTTTGGCACCCGCGGCCACCAGCCGTCGCACGGCCGCAAGCGCACGCTCGCTGTCAGCCTCGCTGCTCGCGGGGCCCGGCCCGACGACCAGCACCACCTCGCCGCGCGGCGGCTGCTGCGCGTAGCGGGCAGCGAGCTCGGCCGCACTGC
Source organism: Actinomycetes bacterium (assembly GCA_021810705.1). Classification (GTDB taxonomy): domain Bacteria; phylum Actinomycetota; class Thermoleophilia; order Solirubrobacterales; family Solirubrobacteraceae; genus Palsa-465. The sequence continues at coordinate 3,404 of JAJZID010000136.1, read as the reverse complement.
CACGCACGACCTCCTCGTGGATCTTGGTGAGCTCGCGGCAGACGGCCACCGGTCGCTGCGGGTCGATCTCGGCCAGCACGGCGAGCGTCGCGGCGACGCGACGCGGGGATTCGAATGCCACCAGCGTCTCGCTGCCAGCAAAGGCGCCGGCCAGCTCCGCGCGCCTGCGTGGCAAAAAGCCGGCGAAGCGCCAGTGGTCTGCCGGCAGTGCGCTTGCGACCAGCGCCGCCAGCGCCGCCGACGGTCCCGGCAGCACCTCCACCGCCAGGCCTGCGGCGACGCAGCCGCGGACCAGCACGAAACCCGGGTCTGAGACCAGCGGCATGCCGGCGTCTGAGACCAGCGCGACGACCTCACCGGCGCGCATCCGCTTGACCAGCTCGGTGGTCCGTGCACGCTCGTTCTGGTCGTGGTAGCTGAGCAGTTTCGCGGACACGCCGTAGCTCTTCAGAAGGGATCCGGTGCGACGCGTGTCCTCGCAGGCGATCACGTCCGCCTCGCGCAGCGCCCCCAGCACGCGCAGCGTGATGTCCTCGAGGTTGCCGATCGGTGTCGGGCAGACGATCAGCCGGCCAGGAGGCTTCACAGCCGGATCTTTCTCGCCGCCAGCCCATCGAGGGCGAGCACCGCGGCCCCGACCATGCCGGCCTCATGCGCGAAGGTGGCAGCCTCGACACGCACGACCTCGCGTAACGGCGGCAGCGCGCGCCGGGCAAGCTCAGCGCGCGCGGGCTCGAGCAGCATCTCGCCGGCCCCCATGACGCCGCCGCCGACGACCACCAGCTGCGGGTTGAAGATGTTGACGATGTTCGCGATCGCCACTCCCGCGCGCACACCGATCAGCTCGATCACCTCACGCGCCGCCCGGTCGCCGTCGTGGGCCAGCTCGGTGACCAGCGGGCCGTCCAGCTCTCGCCCTGCGCGCAGCGCCCGCCCAAGCGCTGAATCCGGCGCGTTGGCGGCCGCCGCGCGCGCTTCGCGCGCGAGCGCGGTGCCGGAGGCGAGCGACTCGAAGCAGCCATGGTTGGGACAGTTGCCCTGACAGGGTGGACCGTTCAGGTCGATGACCATGTGCCCGAGCTCGGCGCCGGCACCGATCGAGCCGCGGTAGAGCTCGCCACCGAGGATCAGGCCGCTGGAGATCCCGGTACCGAGGCCGATCAGGACCATGTGATCGGTGCCGACGCCGGCGCCCGCACGGTGCTCGGCCAGGGCCGCGAGGTTACCGTCGTTGTCGACGAAGACCGGCAGGCCAAGCCGCTCGGACATCAGGGCGCCAAAGCGGACGTCCTCCAGCGGCAGGTTGACGGCCATCAGCGAGGTGGCGCTGCGCCGGTCGATCAGTGACGGGATTCCGAACCCGACCGCGGCGACCTCGCGCGGAGCCGTACTGACCAGCTCCGCCACCGCACCGGCGACGGTGTCGAGCAGCGCCGGCGTGTCCTGGCCGCGCATCGAACGTTGCAGTCGCTTGATGATTCTCAGGCGATCATCCACCAGACCGGCGGCCAGCTTGCTGCCGCCGATGTCAACGCCTATCACCAGTTGCTCAGTCGCCACTCCGCCACTATAAGCAGCGTAATTCCCGAAGCGAATGCCGACCGTGCGATGACCAACCCGCGTGACCCCGACTACCAACGTGACCCACGTCCGACCTACACCGTGTACCGCGCACGCGGGCGCAGCCTGCTCGCGCGGCTGCGCGGCGAGTCAGACCCCGAGCTCGGTGCGCGCGCGGCTGAGTATTCGCGCCGCCAACCTCCCCGCGACTCCCCACCCGGCCAATCGCCCGGCCGTCGGCGTCGGCCCAACGCGGGATCTGAGCGGGCCGCTCGGCCTGCACGGCCGCGGGGCCTGCGCCGGATTCCAGGCCTGCGCCCGTCCCGGCGCCCGCGGCTTCACCCCATCCGCCTGCTGCGCTACCTGGTCAGCTTCTGTGTGCTCTGGGTCGTGCTCTCAGGCGTGCTGTTTTTGGTCAGCGCCGCCGGGGACCCGGGCAGCCTGCCGGGCGGCAGCGCGACGAGGGCGGCGCTGACCAGCGCCGGGCCGATGCTGGTTACCCCAAACAACATCCTTGTCGTCGGGCTGGATGTGCGCCCCAGGACCGGTTACAGCTCACGCGAGCCGGGCTCAAACTACAACGAGCGCTACGCCAACACCGACACGCTGATGATCTGGCGGGTGGGTGGCGGCGTTTCGCGCAAGCTCTCGGTGCCGCGCGACACGCTGGTGAACATCCCTGGCTGCGGCATGCAGAAGATCAACGCCGCCTGGTCCTGCGGCGGGCCGCAGGAGACGATCCGGATCGTCGAGCACCTGACCGGCGTCAGGATCAACCACATGATCGTGATCGACTTCGGCAACTTCGTGAAGTTCATCTCCGACATCGGGGGCGTCACGGTGCGCACGCCGCACATGTGCGCGACGATCTCTGGCGGCACCGCAAACGGCGGCTACACGCTCAACCTGAGCGCCGGGGTGCACCACCTGACCGCGGATCAGGCAATGACGCTCGCGCGCGTGCGCCACATGCCCTGTGACCCGGCCTACACCGACTTCAATCGCGAGGAGATGCAGCAGGTGATCATGAACGCGGTCAAGCGCCAGATGTTCTCGCTGCACGCCTTCATCCATCTGCCGTGGGCCGCCTGGGACGCGCCCAAAGCGTTGCAGACCGACATGGGCCCGCTGGATCTGATGCAGCTGTTCGCGGCCGCGGAGATGGGCGGCTCGTCGAAGCCACAGATCCTCGGCGGCTCGTTTGGCACCTACAACGGCGCCGATGTGGTGATCACCAACCGCGCGGTTGACGCGGCGAAGGTGCGCCAGCTGCTCACCGGCCGCTGACGGGCGCCGGCGGCGGCGCTCGCCGCGCACGAAAGCCGAGCGCTCAGCGCAGGAACGCCCGTGCTGGGCGGCTGCTGCGGCCAAGAGTGTTGACCGCGGTGACGACCACGGCCACCGGTCCCCTGCCCGGGATCCCACGACCGACGACCAGCAGCGCGCGGCGCGTGAAGAACATGCGGTGGCTGCCGAGCGCGATCACCACGACGCGGTACCCGCGCGTGGCTCCCCGCACGGGACGCCAGCGCACAAACGCCCTGGTGCCACGCCGCCGCAGCGTGAGATGCGTCGGCCGTGCCGGGGCCGTGATCATCTGACCACGGAACCTGCCGATCTGGAAGACGTGGCTGAGGCGCCCGTACTCGTAGGTCAGCACCTGCACGACACGCTCCCCTGCCAGACCGGGCCGCGGGAGGTAGGTGAACGAGCCGCGTGAGCGACTGGTGCGCAGCAGCTGACGGCTGCCCCCGGCGCCGATCTCCTGCACGACCAGCGTCTGGTGCGGCAGCGGCCGGGCGCTGAAGAAGACATGCATGCGCCCGTGACGCTCGCGGCGCAGC
>JAJZID010000135.1 GCA_021810705.1 Actinomycetes bacterium | reverse complement strand
CGCTTGGCGGCCTCGTGGCGCGCGCTGGACTGCGCGGAGCGCTCGGGCGTTGCCCAGGCGGCCGCATCGGCAAGCTCGTCCTCCACCTCGCGCAGCGCCGCCTCGGCCTGCTCGATCTGCTGCTCGAGCTGCGCCTGGCGCTTGGCCGAGCCGCCGCCGGTGGCGCCCCGGCCGGCGGCCCGCTTGGCCGCCGGTTTGGCCGGCGACGGCGCCCGCGGCTCGAGCCTGATCGGCTTGGCCTCCGCCAGCAGCTGCTCGCGCAGCTCACGCAAACGCAGGTACTCGGGCCAGCCGCCCTGGTAGGAGCTCAGCGTCCCGTCCTCGAAGGCGACCGTCCGACTGCCGATCGCGTCAAGCAGCGCCCGGTCGTGCGAGATCAGTAGCAGCGAGCCCTGGAAGTCGCGCAGCGCGTCCTCCAGCGCCTCCCGGCTCTCCACATCCAGGTGGTTGGTCGGCTCGTCGAGGATCAGCACGTTGGCCCCGGACTGCACGAGGATCGCCAGCGACAGGCGCTGGCGCTCGCCGCCGGAGAGCCCGTCGAGCGGCTTCTCGGCCTCCTCGCCGCTGAACAGGAAGCGTCCGAGCAGCGCCCGCGCGTTTGCCGGCGTCAGCCCGGTGCGGACCTGACAGGCCTCCACCACCGTGCGCGCGCTGCCCGCGTGCAGGTCCTCGGTGTGCTGGGAGAGGAAGCCGATCTTGACGTTGTGGCCGGTCAGCAGCTTGCCGCTCACGACCGGTCCGTCCCCCTCGCCAGCGGGCGAGGGGGCGGGCGTGGCGCCTGCGCGCAGGGCCATGCCGGTCGCGTCGCGGGCCCTCGAGCCGTCGTCGGCGAACGGCCGTACGCCGGCGAGCGCCTCGATCAGGGTGGTCTTGCCGGCGCCGTTGGGGCCGACCACCGAGACGTGCTCGCCGCGCTCGAGCCACAGCTCAGCGTCGTGCAGCAGCACGCGCGCGCCGATCTGCACGCGCCCGCCCTCGAGCTCGAAGACCACCCGGCCGCTGCGCTCCGGTGGCTTGAAGGCGAAGGCGAGCGCCTCACGGTCGCGTTCGCCACGGTCGATCCGCTCGATCCGGTCAAGGCGCTTCTGGCGCGCCTGCGCCTGGCGCGCCCTGGTGCCGGCACGAAAGCGTGTGACGAACTTCTCAAGGCGCGCGATCTCGGCCTGCTGGCGCTCGATCGCGCGCCCCAGCGCCAGCTCGCGCTGGGCGCGTTCGCTGCGCCACTGATGCCAGGTGCCGGGGAAGAAGCGCCCGCGGCCCGCCTCGAGCTCGAGCACCGCCGTGGCGACCGACTCCAGAAACCAGCGGTCGTGGGCGATCAGGATGACGGCCGCATCCAGCGCCGCCAGATGTGTCTCGAGCCACTCGAGTGACGCGATGTCCAGATGGTTGGTGGGCTCGTCCAGGAGCAGCAGGTCCGGGCCGCCGGCGAGCGCACGCCCCAGCGAGGCGCGTGTCAGCTCACCACCGGAGAAGGTCTCGAGCCGACGGTCGAGCACGCTGTCGTCCTTGAAGCCAAGCCCGTGGAGGGTGGAAAGCGCCTGCTCACGCCACGTGTAGCCGCCGGCGTGCTCGAGCGCGGCCTGCGCATCGGCATAGGCGCTGAGCGTCGGCTCCTCGTAGTCGCCGGCGGCCATGCGCTGTTCCAGCTCGGCCAGTCGCTCCTCCAGCGCGATCAGCTCGGGCGCGCCCGAGAGCACGTAGTCACGCAGCGTCATCTGCTGGTCGCGCGGCGGGCGCTGGTCGTGCAGGGCGACCTTGGTGCCCTTGGCGAGCACCAGCTCGCCGCCGTCGATCGAGGCCTCCCCCGCGATCATCCGCAAAAGCGTCGTCTTGCCGGCGCCGTTGCGGCCGGAGAGGCTCATGCGGTCGCGGCGCTCGAGCTTGAACGAGATGCCGCGCAAGAGCGGCTCGCCGGAGATGTCCTTCTGCAGGTCACTAGCGATGATCACGGCCACGGAGCTGATGGTACGGACGTTTAAACTGTGCGCGTGGACACGAGCACGCACGTACCGGTCGCCCCCCGCGAGTTCCCGCAGGCACGCACGGTGCTGGTGCCCGGCCGCGGCGAGTTCTTCCTGCGCGACTCCGGCTGGGGTGCCGGCGAGCAGGCGGCGGCCGCGCGCGAGCTACCGGTGGTGTTCATGCTGCACGGCTGGACCGGCAGCGCCGACCTGAACTTCGGCGGGCTCTACGACGACGTGATCGCCGCCGGCTACCGGATCATCGCGCTGGACCACCGCGGCCACGGCCGCGGGCTCAGGCCGCTTGAGCCCTTCCGGCTGGTGGACTGCGCCGCCGACGCCGCCGCGGTGCTGCGCGCGCTCGATCTCGCGCCGGCAATCGTCTACGGCTACTCGATGGGTGGAGCGATCGCCCAGCTGGTGGCGCGTGACCACCCCGACGTGGTGGCTGGACTGGTGCTGAGCGGCACCGCGCAGCACTGGCAGGAACCCGAGCTGCGTCGGGTCTGGCGGGCGATGCCGCTGATCGGGGCCGCCGTGGCACTCGCGCCACGGCGCGGCTGGCAGCTTTTGTTGCGCCGCTCCGGCTTCAGACCCGGGCCGACCACGGCCTGGGTGCACTCGGAGATGACCCGCCACAGCGCCCGCGACATCGCGCAGGCGGGCCGGGAGCTCGGCCGCTTCGACTCACGCCCGTGGCTTGCGCCGCTGCCCTTCCCGACGGCCGTGGTGCTGACCAGCGAGGACGACGCTGTGGCGCCAGCCAAGCAGCGCGAGCTTGCCCAGGCGCTGCAGGCACAGGTGTTCGAAGCGCCGGTGCGCCACCTCGACGTCGCCGCGATGGCCCCGGCGACGGTCGCACGCCGCTACAACCCGGCGCTGATCGCCGCGCTTGATGCGCTACGTGCGGCCGCGCCATCCGGTAGGCTTTCCGCCGATGCTCGGTAAACGGACTGCGCTGATCTTCGGTTGGGTGGCGTTGGCGATGCTGATCGCGGCGCCTGACGCGCTGGCCGTCACCCATGGCGGCCAGGGGATTTACGGGCCGACCAACGCGCTGCTGATCGTCAAGGTGATGTTTTTCCTGTTGCTGTTCTTCCCGGCGATCATCGTGCTGTTCTCGTTGATCCAGAGCCGGCTTGACCATCGCAAGCACGCGCGCATGGACGCCGCCAAGCGCCGCCAGACCGCCGAGGAGTGGAAGGGCGGCTGGTAGTACCCCGGGTCCGGTTGCGCCGGGGCGCAGTAGCCTGAACGCAGCATGGCCTACCTCCTGACGGGCGCGACGGGCTTCATCGGCTCAAACCTTGTGCCGTTGCTGCTCGAGCGTGCCGGACACCGGCGTGGCGGCGCAACAACGCTCTACCTGCTGGTGCGCGAGAGCTCGCTGCCGCGGCTTGAGGCGCGGATCGAGCACTGGACGGCCGGGCTCCCCGGTGCGGCACGCCACCTGATCGAGCCCGTCCTGGGTGACCTGCACGAGCCAATGCTCGGGCTCGATGGTGAGACCGTCGCCAGGCTGCGGGCGGCCGGCATCGAGCACCTCTTTCACCTGGCCGCGGTCTACGACATGACCGCCGGCGAGGAGCTCAACCAGCTCGCCAACGTCGAGGGCACCCACCACGCGCTTGAGCTCGCCGACGCGGTCGCAGCGGGTGTCTTTCACCACGTCTCGTCGATCGCCGTCGCCGGCGGCCACAGAGGCACCTTCACGGAGGAGATGTTCGACGTCGGCCAGCCGCTCGACCACGCTTACCACCGCACCAAGTTCGAGGCCGAGCGGCTGGTGCGCGACAGCGCCCGCGTGCCCTGGCGCATCTACCGCCCGGCGATCGTGGTCGGAGACTCGCGCAGCGGCGCCGCCGAGAAGATCGACGGGCCCTACTACTTCCTGCCGCTGTTCAAGCGCGCCGGCAGGCGGCTCCCGGAGGGCCTGCCGTTGGTCGCACCCGAACTCGGGCGCACCAACCTCGTGCCGGTCGACTACGTGGCCGCGGCGCTGGACCACATCGCCCACGAGCCCGGGCTGGACGGTCAGACATTCCATCTTGCCGACCCCGACGGTGTGGCTGTGATCGACGTGATCAACACCTTCGCGTCGCTGGCCGGGGCGCCAACCACCGCGATCGCGATCGACCCGGGGCCATTGGCGCGTCCCGCCCGCGAGCTGGCTGGCGACCTGCTGGCACTGCCGGCAGCGCGCGCGCTGCGCCGGACGCTGCTTCAGCGCATCGGCATCCCCGAGGAGGTCGCGGACCAGATCTCGCTGCCCGCGCGCTTCGACACGACCAACGCGCGGGCGGCACTGGCCGGGACCGGGATCGAGCCGCCGCCGCTTGCAAGCTACGCCGCGCGACTCTGGGAGTACTGGCTGGCTCACCTTGACCCCGATCTGCACGGGCCCCGCAGCACCGCCGCCGCCGTGGCCGGCAAGACAATCCTGATCACCGGCGCCTCGAGCGGCATCGGCCGGGCCACGGCACTGCTTTTGGCGCGCCACGGCGCGCGCGTGCTGATCGTCGCCCGTGGGGCGCAGCGGCTCGAGCAGACGGGAGCCGAGATCGCGGCGGCCGGCGGAGTCGCGCACGCCTACACGGCCGACTTGAGCGACCCGGAGTCGGTTGACGCGCTGGTCTCCCGCGTGCAGTCAGAGCACCCTCAGATCGACGTGCTGATCAACAGCGCCGGCCGCTCGATCCGGCGCTCGGTGTCGCTCTCCTACGACCGCTTTCACGACTACGAGCGCATGGTCGCGCTCAACTACCTGGGCACGATCAGGCTGACCATGGGCCTTTTGCCGCGCATGCGCGAGCGCCACAGTGGCCACGTGATCAACGTCTCCTCGATCGGCGTGCAGACCAACCCGCCGCGTTTCTCCGCCTACGTCGCCTCGAAGGCGGCGCTTGACGCCTGGACACGCGTTGTCAGCTCGGAGTGCCTGGCCGAGGGTGTGCACTTCACGACGGTGCACATGCCGCTCGTGCGCACACCGATGATCGCGCCAACCAGGTTGTATGACCGCTTCCCGGCGATCTCGCCCGAGCAGGCCGCCGAGCTGATCGCGCAGGCGATCCGCACCCGCCCAAAGACCGTGAACACGAGGCTCGGCACGCTGGGCGAGGTCAGCTACGCGCTCTCCCCCACGCTCGTTGACCGGGTCCTCTCAGCCGCCTACAGGCTGTTCCCGGACTCGGCCGCAGCCCGCGGCCAGCGCGAGCCAGGTGAGCGGGCGTCGGCCGCCCAGGCGCTCTTTGCAAAACTGACGGGCGGCGTTCACTGGTGAACGCCGGGGTCGAGCAGAAGGCCCTCGCGCAGGCCCCCTGAGCCGAACTCGAGCGGCAGCGCGAAAAGCTCAGCTACGGCCCGCAACAGCACGAGGCTCGCCGGCAACAGCCGCGCCCGTTCGATATCGATGCTGTGACGCTCGGCGATCTGCGCGGTCGTCAGACCGCGCATGGCCAGCAGGATGCGGTCGATGCCATCGATGTCAACAGCGCCGCCTGCGAGCGTCGCCACCGATGATGCGCCACCACCCACCGCCACCAGCCGTCGTGCGGGGGGCGGTTGCAGTGTCGCGAACAGCTCGCGAGCGTGGCGGCCGGCCAGGGCGATCGCCTGGGGTGCCGGCGGGTCGCCGGTCAGCCAGCGCTCGGTCACATCGCTTGACCCCAGTGCGACCGAGTCCCACCAGCGCACGCGGTCGGGCGGCTCGCCGATCACGAGCTCACAGGACCCACCACCAAGATCGACGACCGCAAGCCCCCCGTGCACTCCGGGGCCGAGTGCCGCGGCGGCGCCGATGAAGGCGAACCTCGCCTCCTGCTCGGCGCTCAACAGCTCGAGCACGAGCGCCGAAGAGAGACGCTCGAGCATGCGCCCGAGCTCAGCGCCGTTGACCGCGCGCCGGATTGCGGCGGTCGCCACGCAGCGCACCTGCTCGGCGCCGAGCTCGAGCGCGAAGCTGTGCTGACGGACCACCGTGCGGCAGACCTCCTCGAGTTTGGCCCGCGGGATCGTCTGCGAGGCGTCGAGTGA
>JAJZID010000134.1 GCA_021810705.1 Actinomycetes bacterium | reverse complement strand
CGGCTACCACGAGCCCGACCCGGGTGGGTCGCTGCGGATGAGCGGTGTCGAGGTGCCGCTGCCGGTGCCGCTCGGCCAGGCGCGCACCGTGGGTCTCAGCTTCGTCTACCAGGACCTCGGTCTGGCCGGTGAGCTGCAGGTGGTGGAGAACCTCTTTGTCGGCCAGCGTGTGACCCGCGGGCTGCGCTCGGCGGCGCGGATCGACTGGCGGTCAGAACGGCGTCACGCCCGCGAGATCTTCGCCCGCTACGGCGTCGATCTCGACCCGTCAGCCCAGGTCGGTCGCCTGCGACCGACCGCGCAGGCGCTGCTTGCGATCGTTCGCGCGGCCTACGAGCTGCGCGACTATCGTGAGCGCAACCGCGGCGCCGGTGGCGTGCTGGTGCTGGACGAGCCGACCGTGTTTCTGCCGGAGCACGAGAAGGTGTTCTTGTTTGATCTCGTCCGTCGTATCAGCGCCGAGGGCTTCGGGGTGCTGTTCGTCTCCCACGACATGACCGCGGTGCGGGAGATCGCCCATCGCGCGGTCGTGCTGCGCGACGGCGCCAAGGTCGGTGATGTGCTCATGGAGCAGGCCAGTGACGCCGATCTGATCGAGCTGGTCTCCGGGCATCGGCTGGATCGCTCCGAGATCGAGCGCGTGACCGGTGGTGCCACAGCGCGCGAGCTGGCTGAAAGCTCAGACGGCGCGGCGAGCTCTGGAGCTGTGGTGTTTGCGGCGCATGGTGTGAGCGGCGGGCGGGTGCGCAACGTGGACTTTGAGCTGCATGCCGGCGAGATCCTCGGTATCGCTGGGCTTTTGGGGGCCGGCAGCGAGGATCTCCCGTATCTGCTCTTCGGGGATCTGCCGGACGGCGGTGGTGAGGTGAGTATCGGTGACTGGCGCGGGCCGGTCTCGGAGATCAGCCCGCGCGAGTCGATCAGGCATGGTGTCGCGCTTGTGCCGGCCGACCGCAAGGCGCATGGCGCGGTGCCGGAGCTGCCGGTCTCGATGAACATGCTGTCGCTTTCGCTTGAGAACTTCATGCACAGCCGGTTTCTGCGGCTTGACCGGCTGCTCGGGGTCGCCAACGAGCGCACCGAGCGCTACGACGTGAGACCCCGGGATGCGTCGCTGACCATGTCGTCGTTGTCGGGCGGCAACCAGCAGAAGGTGGTGCTCGCACGCTGGCTCGAGCGCGGCCCGCGGGTGCTGCTTTTGCACGAGCCGACGCAGGGTGTGGATGTCGCCACCCGCCATCAGATCTACGAGCTGATGCGCGAGCGTGCCGCGCAGGGAGCGGGAGTCCTTTGGGTCTCGACCGACTTCGACGAGCTCGCGGCGGTCTGTGACCGTATCCTGATCTGCGCCCAGGGCGAGATACAGGGTGTGCTCGCGCCGCCCTACAGCCGCGACAAGATCACAAGCGCTGTCTACTCAGCCACCGCGGGTGGCGCTGCCAGAGAGGTGAGCACCGCATCATGACAACCAACGTCGAGCCGACTGCCGGCGAGGCTGGCACCGCGAACCCCGGCGGGCCGCCGGGCGCCGCACGCCGCGCACGTGGGCGCCTGAGCCCACGCGTGGCCGAGGCATCGCTTTTGCCGTTCGCGTTCGTGCTGGTGATCATCGGCTTCAGCGTTGCGCGACCCGACACCTTCTTTCAGTGGTCGAACTTCACCAGCATCTTCGGGCTGAACTCGGTCGAGTTCATCCTCGTGATGGCGCTTTTGATCCCCCTGACCAACGGCGATCTGGACCTGTCTGTCGCCGAGATCTCGGGCATGACGGCGGTGCTGGTCGGCTGGCTGAACGTCAACCAGGGCTGGGCGATCGTGCCGGCGATCCTTGTGGCGCTGGCTGTCGGCCTGCTCTGTGGCGCGCTCAACGGCTGGATCATCGTCCGCTTCGACGTCAACCCGTTCATCATCACGCTGGCGACCGGCAGCATCTTCGACGGCATCGCCTTCTGGCTGCCAAACCAGCAGACGATCCCCGGTATCTCGACCCATCTGGCGGACTGGACGGTGCTCACACACGTGCTCGGCATTCCACTGGACTTCTGGTATGGGATAGTGCTGATGCTCGTGATGTTCTATGTGCTCACCTTCACGCCGTTCGGGCAGCGGGCGCTGTTTGTCGGGCAGTCGCGCGAGGTCGCCCGGCTCAGCGGCTTCCGGGTCAGCTCCACGCGCTTTTGGGCGTTTGTCGTGGCGGGTCTGATCGCCGCGCTCTCCGGCGTGATCAACGACGGCGTGCTGGGCGCCGCCACGCCGCAGAACCAGGGCACGCTGCTCTTGTCGGTCTACGCCGCCGCCTTCCTCGGCTTCACGACGATCCAGCCCGGTCGCTTCAACGCGATCGGTGCCGGTGTCTCGGTGTTCTTCCTGGCGATCGCCGTCAACGGCATGAACCTGCTCGGCGCCCAGACCTACGTGCAGTCGCTGTTCTACGGCATCTTCCTGGTGGTCGCGGTCGTCGCCTCGCGCGTGATCAACCGCCGCCGCGCGGCGGCCGCCGCCGCAAGGGGCGCGGGCTGATGGCCGAAGCTCCGGTCTCACAGGGCCTGGCCGCCGTTTTGGGGCTGCGTCAGCTGATCATGGACGGCGAGCTGCGCGCCGGCGACCGCCTCTCAGAGGTCCGTTTGGCGGCACGCCTCGAGGTCTCACGCACACCCCTGCGCCTTGCGCTCGCACAGCTCGAGCATGAGGGCCTGCTCGAGCCGGTGGCCGGCGGTGGCTTCGTCGTGCGGTCCTTCACCGGACGGCAGGTGGTGGACGCGATCGAGCTGCGCGGCGTGCTCGAGGGCACGGCGGCGCGGCTGGCGGCGCGGCGCAACAACGGCCCGCGTGCCCTCGGCAACCTCGTCGCCTGCGTGGCCAAACTCGACCGCATCGTCGCAACCGACGGTCCACCAACCGGCGAGGAGTTCGAGCTCTACGTCGAGCTGAACGACGAGTTGCACAACGAGCTGTTCGTGCTCGCCGGAAGCGAGGTGCTGCGTGACGCCTACGAGCGCGTGCTGGCGCTGCCGTTCGCGCAGCCAAGCTCGTTCCTCAAGGCGCAGGCTGACACAAGCCAGTTCGAGCCGACGCTCGCCACCGGCAACGCCCAGCACCACGAGATACTCAACGCGATCGAGGCGGGCGACGGTGACGCGGCCGAGCGACTGGCGCGTGGGCACGCGGAGCTGACCGTGCGCAACCTCGAGGCGGTGATGCGCGACGGAGGTTACGAACGGCTGCCGGGCAGCAGCCTGATCAACGCCGACGCGGCCTGGTTCGTCCAGGCTGTCGCCGGGCTCGAGCACGGATGAGAAGGAGAGGCACCCGCAGATGAGCGATGCAAGCGTCAGCCGACAGCAATTGCTGATCGGCGGTGAGTGGTGCGACGCGGACAGCGGCGAGAGCTTCACGGTCCAGAACCCCTACACGGCGCAGCCCGCATCGGTCGCCGCCGCGGCCACTGTCGCCGACGCACGCCGCGCGGCCGACGCCGCGCAGGCGGCGTTTGAGCAGTGGTCGCAGACGCCGGTCGCCCGCCGCGGCGAGCTGCTTGCCACGGCGGCGTCGCTGATGGAGGAGCGCCAGAGCGATTTCGCACGGGTCGTTGCGCAGGAGACGGGCGGCACCTTCGGCTGGGGCATGTTCAACGTGATGCTTGCCACCGGCATGCTGCGCGAAGCCGGCGTGCACGCCGCCGCCGTGCATGACCGCGAGATCCAGTCCCACATTCCCGGCAAGCGCATGCGTGCGGTGCGCCAGCCGGCGGGCGTGGTGGTCGGGATCGCGCCGTGGAACGCCCCGGTGATCCTCGGCACGCGCGCGCTGGCGGCGCCGCTTGCCCACGGCAACACGGTTGTGATGAAGGCGTCGGAGGCCTCTCCCCGCACCCACGGACTGATCGTCGCCTGCCTGAAGGACGCCGGCCTGCCCGACGGTGTGGTCAACCTGATCACAAACGCGCCCGCCGACGCCGCCGAGGTTGTCGAGGCGTTGATCGCGCATCCGGCGGTGCGGCGCATCAACTTCACCGGCTCAAGCAACGTCGGGCGAATCATCGCCGAGAAGGCCGGGCGGCATCTCAAGCGTGTGCTGCTCGAGCTGGGCGGCAAGGCGCCGCTGGTCGTGCTCGACGACGCTGACCTGGACGCGGCGGCGGCAGCAGCGAGCTTCGGTGCCTTCATGCACCAGGGACAGATCTGCATGTCGACCGAGCGCGTCGTGGTCGACCGCCGGGTCGCCGACGAGCTCGCACAGCGCCTCGTCGCCCGCGCCAGCGCGCTGAAGGTCGGCGACCCGCGCGACCCCTCCACCCAGATTGGCCCGCTGATCAACGCCGCTGCGCTTGACCGTGTCAGCGAGCTGGTGCAGGACGCCGTCGAGAAGGGGGCACGGCTGCTCACCGGCGGCGAGGCCGACGGCCTGGTCTACCAGCCGACCGTGCTGCGCGGCGTCACGGCGGAGATGCGCATCTATCACGAGGAGTCCTTCGGACCGGCGGTGTCGATCGTCGAGGTCGACGGTGCCGAGCAGGCGGTCGAGGTCGCAAACGACACCGAGTACGGCCTCTCGGCGGCGATCTTCTCGCGTGACGTGCAGCGCGCCGAGGCGCTCGCGGCTCGCATCCAGAGCGGCATGTGCCACATCAACGACGCCACCGTCCACGACGAGCCGCAGGCTCCCTTCGGCGGCGTCAAGGCTTCCGGCTGGGGCCGTTTCGGCGGCGAGTGGGCGGCCGAGGAGTTCACCGAGCTGCGCTGGATCAGCGTGCAGGACGAGCGCCGCGAGTACCCGATCTGACGCTTCACCCTGACAGTGGTGGGGTCGGCCCGCTGGCCGGCCCCTACCATGGCGCTCCCGTCGGCGGCGATCAGCCGGACACGGGCGTGCCGGGCGCGAGCACCGGCAGCTCGCCAACCCCGACCGCCGGCGCGCCAAGCGCCGGCTCTGTCGCTGGTCCGTTGCGGATCTGTCGGCGTCCAGGCCGTGCGTCCGCGTCGGGCCGCTCGCGTGCGCCGTGGCGCAGGTCGATCACCGCTGCCACCGCCAGCGTGGCGGCGGCGGCGATCACGTAGAGGTCGCCAAGCAAAAGCTCGCCCGGGCTGAGGTGCCGGCCGGGGCCGAGCGCGACGACCGACCAGATCCTGCCGGCGGCCAGCCCAAAGACGGCCGCCAGCCCCGCGCGCAGGGCGCCCACCGGCGACCAGCCGCGGGAGCCGACCAGTCCAATCACGGCCACCACGGCGAGCGTCCACTGGTGTGTCCAGGAGACCGGCGAGATCAAAAGGCCCGTCAGGGCGGTCAGCATAAAGCCCCACGCGTCGTCGCCGCGCCGGGCGGCGCGCGCTGCCAGCAGCAGACCGACCGAGCCGACCACCAGGCAGCTCGCCAGCCAGACCTGATGCTGGTCAGTCAGGTTCGGCAAAAAGCGCAGCAGCGCTCCGCGCAGCGACTGGTCCGCGGCCCCGGAGCCGGCGAGGCGAAGCCGTCCGGTGACGCGCGTGACGTCCATGAACTTGCCGTCGATCCAGTAGGTCCAGGCGTCGCGCGGGAAGACGATCAGCTCGGCGAGGATCGACAGCGCGAAGGTGCCGGCGGCGCGCAGCGCCATGCGCAGGCGTCCGCCGAGCGCGAGGTAGGGGATGAACACCAGCGGCGTCAGGATGATCGCGGCGGCAACGCCGATCGCGACACCGGCAAGCGGTCGCTCCGCACGCGTGCCGTCAGCTCGGCGCGGGGCGGACGAGCTGTAGGCGAGGTCGAAGACCACGAGCGCTGCGATCAGCACGTCGATCTGGCCGTAGCCGATGGCGGTGCTGACCGGCTCGGCCCAGAGCGCCGCGGCCGCCGCCAGCCAGGCGATCACCCAGCGCCGCCGGCGCAGACGCGCCACGCCGAACTGCGCGAGCCGGCGATCATCTTCGGGCCGGCGCAGGCGCAGCGCCAGGTGCGCCCCGGCCGCGACCAGCAGCACGTTGAGGACGGTGATCGCGGTTTCGTCCTGGTGGACGCTGAGCAC
>JAJZID010000133.1 GCA_021810705.1 Actinomycetes bacterium | reverse complement strand
TCAAAGTCGACGTGCTCGACCATGCCGGCCAGCTCCACCACGCGGCGCAGTTGCAGCTGTCCCCATTGGCCGCGGCTGTTGGGGCGTGCCATGGCGGTCACCAGCGCGCCCGTCTCCTGGCGCAGCGCCGCCAGCGCGCGCATCTGCTCGATCATCTGTCCCCGGGCCGTGTTCTGGTCCCTTGCCAGCGCCTCGATCTGGCGGTCCACACGCCCCAAAGCATCGGTCAGCGGCGCAACCAGGCCTTCGATCTGCGCTCGGCGCTTGTCGAGCTCGCTGCTGGCCTGCGCCTGGCTCGCCAAAAACTGCAGACGGTTCTGCTCGCCGAGTTGCGCCAGGGCCGCCTGCACGGTGCTCTGAAGCGTCTCACCGGTGTGGGCACGCAGCGTCGTCTGCACAGAGTCGAGTGCCATGCGCGCCGAGCGCACACGCTCGCGCATGACCAGCAGCGTCACGAGCACGCCGCCCAGAAAGCCGACCGACAGGTAAATCGCGATCATGCGCCAAGCATGGCGAGCCTGCCAGACGGAAGGCTGCGAACGCGTGTTCGCGACGGGCGCGCCGGCTAGGCGACTTCGGCTGGCTCGTCCTTGCCCGCCAGGCGATCACGGCCGCGCTGAACCGCGGCGATGAACTTTGAGAGGTTAACCTCGAGCGTGTTCAGGATCTCGTCGGCGTAGTCCTCGGCGCCGAGGCGTATCTCCCGTTCACGGGCGCGCGCCTCGTCCAGGATCTCCTCGGCCGCGCGCTCGGCTTGCTTGGTGATCTCCTCCTCGGACACGAGCCGGTCCTGGCGCTCACGCGCCTCCTTGAGGATCCGCTCGGCCTCGCGCCTGGCCTCGGCCAGCATCTCCTGGCGCTCCTTGACGATCCACCGGGCCTGTTTGATCTCCTCGGGGATCGTCGCGCGCATCTGATCCAGGAGGTCGTAGATCTCCTCCTTGTCCACGCGCACCTGATCGGTGAGTGGCATCGGCTTCGCGTTGTGTACGAGGTCGTCTAGCTTGTCGATCAGTACCAGTACGTCCATCTCAGACTCTCTAATTTCGTCGGCGGCTGATGCGTTCCTGCAAGGCCCGGGCAACCTCGTCCGGCACCAAGCCGTCAATCCGCCCGCCGAAGGTGGCCAGTTCCTTGACGCCGCTTGACCTGATGAAACTGTACTTGGGCGAGGCCATCAAGTAAACGGACTCGATATCCGGTGCCTGTCCGCGGTTGAGCTGGTTCAGCTCGAGCTCGTACTCGAAGTCGGAGATCGCGCGCAGGCCGCGGACGATCGCCTTGGCTCCACGCTCGCGGGCGAACTGCACGGTCAACACGCTGAACGGCTCGACCGCGACGTTGCCCAGGTGGGCGGTCGCGTTGGCCACGAAGCTGACGCGCTCGGCGGCCGTGAACAGGGTCGAGCCCTTGCGTGCAGGCAGGTTGACCACGGCCACGATCACCTGGTCGAACATCGCCGAGGCGCGCGAGATCACATCGAGGTGACCGTTGGTCACCGGGTCGTAAGAGCCGGGACAGACGGCTATGCGGTTATCCAAGGACATGGACTTTGATCAGGGTGTCTCCGTAGCGGCGCTCGCTGTGCAGTGGCAGGTCAAGCTCCAGCGGCTCGCGCCGGTCGCTCTCAACCACCACCCTCGCCTGGTCTGCCAACAGGGGTGGCAGCGCCTGCGAGAGCGCGTGGCCGAGCGACCCAGCCTGGCGGTATGGGGGGTCGAGAAAGACAAGATCGTATAGGTGGTCGCGCACGGGCGTGCAAGCGAGCGCCCGCAGAGCCGGCATACGCACCACCTCGCAGCGAGCGCTGATCCCGAGTGCCGCCAGGTTCTCGTCGATCACGGCCGTCGCGGATGGCGCCGAGTCAACGAACACGGCGTGGCTGGCTCCCCGTGACAGGGCTTCTATCCCCAGCGCGCCGGAGCCGGCGAACAGATCCAGGATCCGGCTCGAGGTGAGCTCACCGAGGCTCGAGAAGAGCGCCTCACGCACGCGGTCTGCGGTTGGTCGCGTGGCCCGACCGTGGGGCGCCTTGAGCCGCCGTCCGCGCAGTTCGCCCGCGATCACCCTCATGCCGGCACCGACGTCAGCATCGCCGCCAGGAGCGCGTGCTCCGGGCTCGCGAGCGCCGGATCCTGATCCAGAATGCGCCGGCCGTGGATCAGCGCGCGCTCCTGCAGCTCCTGATCGCGTGTCAGGTCGGCAAAGCGATAGGCGGAGTCACGTCCGGACTGGCGGGTTCCGACGAGCTCACCGTGCCCGCGCAGCGCCAGGTCGATCTCAGCCAGACGAAAGCCGTCAGACTCGCGCACCAACGCCTTGAGCCGGCTCGAGTCGCTGCGGCCGAACAGCAGGCACAGACCCTGGTGAGAGCCGCGGCCGACCCGGCCGCGCAGCTGATGGAGCTGCGAGATCCCGTAGCGGTCGGCGTCCTCGATCAACATCACGGTCGCGTTGGGGACATCCACGCCCACCTCGATCACTGTGGTCGCCACGAGCACGGACGCCTGGCCGGAGACAAACCGCGCCATCGCCTCCTGCTTGCGCGCCGACCGCATCTGGCCGTGCATGAGCACGAGCTCGAGGCCCGCCAGCGGGCCGTGCTTCAGCCGCTCGTACTCCGCGGTGGCAGCCCGGGCCTGGAGCTCATCCGAGGACTCCACCAGCGGGCAGACGATGAAAGCCTGGCGTCCCGCCTCGATCTCCTCGCGCATCCGCGCGTAGGCGCGGTTGCGCTCGGCTTCGCTGCGGCAGAGGTGGGTGCTGACCGGCAGCCGGCCTCGAGGCAGCTCGCGCAGCTCGGTCACGTCCAGATCGCTGTAGCGGCTGAGCGCCAGGGTGCGCGGGATCGGCGTGGCGGTCATGTGCAGCTCGTGTGCTGTCAGAGTGCCCGGTGCGGAGTCGGCGAGCGCCGCGCGCTGCTCCACGCCGAAGCGATGCTGCTCGTCGATCACAACCATCGCCAGGGCACGAAAGCGAACCCGCTCCTGGATCAGCGCGTGCGTACCCACCACAAGCGCCAGCTCGCCACTTGCGAGCTTGCCGAGCAGGTCAGCCCGCCGTGCCGCCGGGGTCGAGCCGGAGAGCAGGCCTGCGGTGACCGTTTCTGAGCCGAGCAGTGTCGCGATCGTACGGAAGTGCTGCTCGGCAAGGGTCTCGGTCGGGGCCATCAGTGCGGCCTGGTAGCCGTGCTCGACCGCTCGGAGCAGCGCGTAGAGCGCGACCACGGTCTTGCCCGAGCCGACTTCGCCCAGCAGCAGGCGCCGCATCGGAGCACCCGAGGCCAGGTCAGCGTCGATCGCGTCGATCGCAGCGCGCTGCGCAGCGGTCAGCGCGAACGGCAGCTGCGTATCCAGCCAGCGCGCCGTCAGCGCCGGCGCCGCAGCGAGCTTCGGCGCGCCGCCGGCGAGGTGGCGGTTGCGGCGGTGATGCTCAAGCGCCAGCGATGCGCGCAGGAGCTCGTCGAACGCAAGCCGGCGGCGTCCCTGCTCGACGGCGTCATCACAGAGCGGAAAGTGCATGCTGTGCAGCGCACTGCCGCGATCGAGCAGCCGCTCGCGCACCCGCAGCCGGGCCGGCAGCGGCTCGAGCACATCCGCGAAGCGCTCCTCGTGCTCGCGCACGGCCGCCAGGATCTGGGTGGAGCTGATCCCCTCAGTCGCGGGATACTGCCCGACCCCCGCCCCGCCATCCGCAGCAACGGTGGCAGGCAGCTGCTCGGTCGTCACGTGTGCCTGCACCGCGAAGCGCCCGCGCCCGTCGGCTCTACCGTGCAGCATCAGCCGTACGCCCGGCCGGTAGCGGTCCGCCAGCCAGGGCTGGTTGAAGAAGGTGGCAAGGACGCTGCCGCTGCCGTCTGTGACGAGCGCCTCAACCAGCGGTCGCATCCCCCGTCTGCGCACCGGACGAGCCGTGACCTGCTTGACCTCGACGATGATCGTCGCCGGCTGGCCCTGCGCCAGCTCGGCGACGGCGCAGGCTTCAAGTCGGTCTCGGGGCGTGTGCTCGAGCAGGTCTGCGATCGTGTTCAGACCCAGCCTGTCAGCGGCCTGAAGCGCCCTGGCCCCACCGGCAAAGCTGACCGCGCGCGCGAGCTCCGCTGGGTTCGGGTAACGGACCGGGGCGGCCTTGAGCTCGGCGTCGCTGAGCGGCTCGCTGCCGGCAAAGCGGCGAGGGCGAGGGGTTTGGTTGCGCACGCCAACACTTTGCACCAGCCGGCGGCTGTAACGACTCCTCAGCCGCCGCTGAGCCGCACGGCCTTCAGGATCAGCAGCACGACCGAGACGACGAGATAGAGCCTCAGCGTCAGCATCGCCACCTTGCGGCCGCTGGACCACTCCGGCCTGCCGAGCAGCGCCAGCGAGGGCATCGTCCACTCCTCCTTGGGAATGTCGTGGCCCGTGTCGAGCATCGTCACGCCGGCGGCGCCGCGGCGGGAGCGCAACACCACGGCGGCAAAGACCAGCAGCCCGGCGGCCAGCACCGCGCCGCCGATCAGTGACACGCTGGTGACATCGATGTTCGGGAACAGCACCGTGGCCATCAGGATCAGCGACAGCAGCACCAGCACCGCCACGATCACGCTCGCGACCGCGTTGAGCCAGAACGGGTTACACCACGGTCCCAGGACCTCACGGTCGTTGCAGAGCAGCAGCAGGAACGTGCTCGCGCTGGGCAGCAGCACCCCCGCCAGGGCCTGCACCGCCAGCGTGATCACGCCCAGCGGGGCTCCCGGGATCAGCACGATCGCGGCCGCGCCGACGATCAGCCCGGCAAAGATCGCGTAGAAGGCCTTGGCGTCGGTGAAGCTGCGGTGCAGCGAGCTCTTCGTTCCAAACACGTCACCAAACGCGTAGCTCGTGGAGAGCGTCAGCGCTCCGGCGCCGATCAGGGATGCGTTCAACAGCACGATCGCGAAGATCGCCCCCGGCACCGAGCCCAGCACGTGGCTGAGGGCGACTGCGGTCACGCCGGCGTTCTGAAACTGGCCCGCGTAGCGCGTCCCCTGCAGCGCGAAGGCGCTCATCGAGACGATCGCCACCGCGCCGATCACGACAACGAACGCGCCGATCCAGGTGTCCATCCGCTCGTAGTTGATCCAACGTGGCGTGATCCGCTTGTCAATCACGTTGGACTGCTGAAAGAACAGCTGCCAGGGCGCGACGGTGGTGCCGACCACCCCGATGATCAGCAGCACCGAGGTTGAGTTGGCGCCGCCCTTGATCCCAGGGATGACCAGATCGCGGGCGATCTGCCCGTAGTGCGGGTGTGCCAGGAAGAACAGCGGGATGACCAGCAGGCTGGCGAACACGAACACGAACATCGCCCGCTCCCAGGCCCTGAAGCTGCCGCTGGCGGTGATCCCGATCAGCGCCAGCGCAGCAATTGGCACAGCCACGTATTTGGATACGCCAAAGTAGCCAAGGGCCAGGCTGACGCCGATGAACTCGGTCACGATCGTCAGGAAGTTCAGGATGAACAGATCCCCAACCGAAAAGAACCCCCAGAAGCGCCCGAACCGCTCATTGATCAGCCTGGCGTGCCCGACACCGGTCACAGCCCCCAGGCGCACCACCATCTCCTGGTTCACGATCAGCACCGGGATCAGCAGCAGGAGCACCCATAGCAGGGTGGTCCCGTAGTTCTGCCCCGCCTGCGCGTAGGTCGCGACACCACCGGCGTCGTTGTCGCCGACCATCACGATCAGGCCGGGCCCGATGATCGCAAGCAGCGCCAACAGCTGTGCGCGACGGTTGCGCGGCCTGCCGCTTTCGTGCTGCTTGATCGTGCCGAAGGCGCCGCGAATGTCGCCGACGTGGGCGGAGTCGAGCACGGCGCGATCCCGCGGCGCGGGCACCGCGGGCTGCTGTGGCTCTCTGCTGCTCATTGGGCTCGACCCCCCTTCGCGTGTTCGGCGCGCCGTGGCGGCGCGTCACCGGGGGTCAGCCGCGCCCCGGGTTCAGCTCCGACGCACGAGGGTGACCAGCCCGACGACCGCCGCACGCGGACTTCGCGGTTGA
>JAJZID010000132.1 GCA_021810705.1 Actinomycetes bacterium | reverse complement strand
ATCGAAAACTGGCGCTGGGCTGGGGTGCCTTTCTTCCTGCGCACGGGCAAGTGCCTGCCCGCCAAGCAGACCGAGGTGCGGCTCGTTTTCAAGCATCCACCGAAGCTCGCCTTCATCCCGACCACCGCCCGCCTGCCGCAGCCCGGTCAGATCATCGTCAAGATCGACCCGCGCACTGGCATAAAGATGATCGTCGATGCGCATCGCGCAGACACACGCGGAGCCTCTGAGATCGACCTCGAGATGGAGTTCGCACAGGAGGGTGGCGAGGGGCCGACCCCCTACGAGGTGCTGCTGCACGCGGCGATGATCGGTGACGGCACAGCGTTCACCCGCCAGGACAGCGTCGAGGAGAGCTGGCGGGTGATCGAGCCGCTGCTGAATGACGCGCCCGCGGTGATTCCATACGCCTGCGGCTCCTGGGGGCCGGCCGAAGCCGACAAGCTGCTGAACGGCTACGGTGGCTGGCGTGAACCCTGGCTCGCCGCGGCGCCCGCAGCGGACGCTCAGAACCGGTAGAGAGCGAGCCCGGCGGACCGCGCGCTCACGCCGCCGCAGCGGCGTTGCCGGGTGTTGCCGGCAGCAACGCCGCCCCCAGCTGCTGGGCCAGTTCGGCGTGCAGGCCAGCGGTGCGCATCACTCGGTAGCCGTTGCCAAGCCTCAACCGGCGTATGCCGCTTGAGCCCTCGAGCGCGAGCACGACCTCGGCATCACCGGGGTAGGCCGTGAGGATCTCACGCAGGTCCTCGATGAGGTCGGACGCAACCAGGTCCGCATTCAGGCGGATCTGAAGCGGCTCTGGAGCGGCAGGGGCTGAAGCCTCTCGCTCGGCCGCGAGCAACTCGCTGTCGGTCGGCTCAAAGCGCTCAACCGAGGAGACCACCACACAGGTCCTGGCCGCATCCTTGTGGTCAACCTTGCCCTTGACGATCACCAGCGCGTCCTGCTGGACGGCCTCCCCGGCCTCCTCAAGCGCGTCGGCAAAGATCACGAGCTCCACCGAGCCGTGGAGGTCCTCCAGTGTCGCGAACACCATCGGATCCCCCTTCTTGGTACGCAGGCGCCTGAGCTGCCCGATCATGCCGCCGAGCGTCACTCGTTCCCCGTCCCTGCGCTCGCCGAGCGCCCCGAGGTTCACGTCGGTGCGGACCGCGAGCGCAGCACCGACCGCCTTGAGCGGATGCGCCGAGATGTAGAGCCCCACGGACTCCTTCTCCATGGCGAGCAGCTCACCCTGGTCAAACTCGCCGGTGGGGATCGGCGCGTGGCTCGGCCGGCCAGCGGACGCCGCAGCGCCGTCGCCGCCGAGGTCCAACCCGAGATCGAAGATCGAGCCCTGGCCGATCTGGGCGTCCTGCTGCGCCTTTTGACCGGCCGCCTGCGCCTGCTCGAGCACCGCGAGCATGCCCATGCGCGTCGCGCCGGTGGTGCCAAAGGCGCCGCACTTGATCAGCGCCTCGATCGCCTTCTTGTTCACAGCCCGGCTGTCAACGCGCTCGCAGAAGTCAAAGATGTCGACGAACGGGCCATCCGCACGCGCGGCTTTGATCGCCTCCACAGCCTGGTAGCCAACCCCCTTTACAGCATCAAGCCCGAAGCGGATGTTGCCATCGACCACCACGAAGCGGTGGTCTGAGAGGTTGACGTCCGGCGGCAGGATCTGAATCCCCATCTGCTCAGCCTGGGCGACGAAGAACGGCACCTTGTCCTTGGTGTCCATCACCGAGGAGATCAGCGCCGCCATGTACTGCGCCGGGTAGTTGGCCCGCAGCCACGCCGTTCGGTAGGAGATCAACGCGTAGCAGGCGGCGTGAGACTTGTTGAACGAGTAGTCCGCGGACTTCTCGTTGGTGGTCCAGATCCAGTCGATCACGCTCTCGCTGGTTCCCGACGCACGACAGCCGGCGACGAACTCGGGCTTCAGCTTGGCCATCGCCTCACGGTTCTTCTTGCCGATCGCCTTGCGCAGGTCGTCGGCCTTGGCGCCGCTGAAGCCCGCCAGCTGGCGGGAGATCATCATCGCCTGCTCCTGGTAGATGATCACGCCCTTGGTTGACTCGAGAATGGGGCGCAGACGCTCGTCGTGGTAGTCGATCGAATCGGGGTCGTGCTTGCCGCGCGCGTAAGCCGGGATCGAGTCCATCGCTCCAGGCCGGTAGAGCGCACCAAGCGCCACGAGGTCATCGAACTCGGTGGGGCGTACGCGCTTGAGCGCTTCCCTGAAGCCCTCGGACTCGAACTGGAACACTCCGATCGACTCGCCACGGGCGAGCATTCGGTAGGTCTTCTGATCATCGAGCGGGAGCGTCGCCATGTCCGGGCGGCTGCCGGTTGAGCGCTCGATGATGTCGAGCGCATCCTCGATCACGTCCAGGTTGCGCAGGCCCAGGAAGTCCATCTTCAACAGGCCCATGGCCTCGACTGGTTTCATCGAGAACTGCGTGACGGTGCGATAGATCTTCTCGCCACGCTCGTCGGTGCGGTTGGTGTCGGCGAGCTGCACCGGCACCAGGTCTGTGAGCGGTTGCGGCGCGATCACGACTGCGGCGGCATGGATCGAGGCGTTGCGGACGATCCCCTCAAGCCCCTTCGCGACCTCCACGATGCGATGCGAATCGGCGTTGCTCTGCACCTCGACCGCCAGCGGCTGGCCAGGCGCAAGGCAATCCTCGAACTTCGGCGCGCGTCCCTGCTCCGGGTCCGGGATCAGCTTGGCCAGCTTGTCGCCGAGCGCATAGGGGTAGCCCAGCACGCGGGCCGCGTCCCGGGTGGCGGCGCGCGGGAACATCTTGCCGAAGGTGATGATCTGCGCCACCGAATCCCGGCCGTACTTGTCGGTCACGTACTGGATCACCTGTTCACGGCCACGCACCGAGAAGTCGATGTCGATGTCCGGCATCGACACGCGCTCGGGATTGAGAAAGCGCTCGAACAGCAGGTCGTAACGCAACGGGTCAAGGTCGGTGATGCGGGTTGCGTAGGCGACCAGCGACCCCGCCGCCGACCCGCGGCCGGGCCCGACGGGGATGCCGTGGTCCCGCGCCCACCTGATGAAGTCCCAGACGATCAGGAAGTAGCCGCTGTAGCCCATGCGCTCGATCACGCCCAGCTCGTACTCGGCGCGCTCGAGCGCATGTGCCGGCACCGGATCACCAAAGCGCCAGGCAAGGCCCTCCATCACGAGCTGGCGCAGATACTCAGACTCGACCATCCCGTCCGGACAGTCGAAGCGTGGGATCAGCTGCTTGCCGAGCTCGATCTCGACATCGCAGCGCTCCGCCACCTCCAGGGTCGAAGCCAGCGCCTGCGGCCAGCGCGCAAACTTCTCGGCCATCTCGTCGGTGGAACGAAGGTAGAACTCGTTGGTGTCAAAGGTCAGCTTTGGCGCCTCTAGCGTCGACTTCGTCTGCACGCAGAGCAGCGCCGTGTGGTTGTCATAGTCCTCGCGGCGCAGGTAGTGAACGTCACCGGTGCCGATCAGCGGCCGGCCGAGCTCCCGCGCGATCCGCTCGATCCCGAGGTTCGCCTTGTCCTGAGCGGCGATGCCGTTGTTCTGAACCTCAAAGTAAACGTCCTCAGGCCCATAGATCTGGATCAGCTCGTCGGCGACCGCGCGCGCCTCGTCCTCGCGGTCGGCGACCAGCGCCTGGCAGAAGCGCGAGGCGAGGCAGCCGGTGAAGGCAATAACCCCCTCCGCATACTTGGCCATCAGCTCCGCGTCGACCGTGGGCTTGCCGCGCTGCAGGCCCTCCAGAAAGCCTGCTGAGCAGAGCTTCACAAGGTTCTGGTAACCGACCGCGTTCTCGGCCAGCAGCGTCAGGTGATAGCGCTTGCCACGCTTGGTGCGATCGTCTGTGACATACACCTCGCAGCCCTGAATCGGCTTGATCCCGTGCTTCTTGCAGGCCTGATATAGCTCGACGGCGCCGTTCATGACGCCGTGATCGGTGAGCGCCAGCGCCGGTTGCCCGAACGCCGCCGCGCGCTCCGCCAGACGGTCGATCTTGGCGGCGCCGTCAAGCAGCGAGTACTCGGAGTGAACGTGGAGGTGCGCGCAACCGTGGCTCATCGGAGCACCGAGGATAGGCCCACACCCGGACGGTCAAAGCCGGTTCTCAAGCAAATTGCGCAGACCGATCCAGAGGGCTCGCTCCGCGCCGCTAACCACCTGGCTGCACCGGCGGATCGTCCTCCCGCGCGGGCGTTCGCTCACGCAGACGCCTGAGCGCCTCGTCGAGTCGCGCCGGCGAGATGCCGCCGGAGGAGTCGGCGGCATGATCAGGCGATGGCTCCAGCTCAGGTTCGGGCGTCGCGCCCAGCTCGGGCTCGAGCTGCCCGGCAGGCTCGGGCGCCGGCGCGCCAGCACCTGTCCGCCGGCGCCAGGGCCAGCGGCTCATCGGCTGTTGCGCACCTGCCAGGCCATCCGCGACTGCAGCGACCACAGCTCGATGAAGCCCGGTGATGCCTCCTGGCTGAACAGCCCGCCTGACTCCGCAAAGCTCGCAAGCTGAGCGTCGTAGACCGCGTAGGGCGAGCTCCTGGTCACCACTCGCGCCGAGCCCTTGAACAGCTTCACCCCGATCCGGCCGGTGACCTGCGCGTTGGCGGCCAGCATGTAGGCGTCGAGGTCTGAGCGCAGCGGCTCCCACCACAGCCCCGCATAGACCAGGTAGGCCCACTTCTGGTCGAGCATCGTCTTGAACTGGTTCTGGTGGATCGTGCCGACCAGCCGCTCGAGCTCGGCGTGCGCCGGCAACAGAATCGCCGCCGCCGGCACCTCGTAGATGTCGCGCACCTTGAGGCCGACGATCCGATCCTCGATGTGGTCGACGATCCCGACCCCGTGACGCATACCAGCCGCCGCGACCCGGTCAAGCAGCTCAACCAGGCCCAGGCGCTCGCCGTTCAGGGCGACCGGCACCCCCGCCTCGAAATCGATCTCGATCGTCTCCGGCTCGTCCGGGGCGAGCTCGGGAGGCGTCACCAGCTGGAAGACATCCTCATGCGGGGCCACCGACAGATCCTCGATCCAGCGGCCCTCGCTCGAGCGTCCCCAGAGGTTGTCGTCGATCGAGTAGGGCGCGACCTCGGCCCCACCCTTGACCGGTATGCCGTGCTCGCGCGCGTAGGCGGCCTCCTCGTTGCGACCCATCTTCCATGAGCGCACAGGCGCGATCACCTTGAGCTCCGGTGCGAGCGTCGCGACGGTCGACTCGATCCGCACCTGGTCGTTGCCCTTGCCGGTGCACCCGTGCGCGATCGTGTCGCAGCCGGTCTGGCGGGCAAGCTCAACCGCCAGCTTGGCGATCAACGGCCGCCCAAGCGCCGTGAACAACGGGTAGCCGAGACCGTAGATTGCATTGGCGCGGATCGCGGGCACGATGTACTCGTGCGCGAACTCCTCGCGCGCGTCGACCACGTGTGCCTCCACGGCCCCCAGCGAAAGCGCCTTGCCGCGCACGACGTCGTAGTCCTCACCGGGCTGGCCGAGGTTGACGGTCAGCGCCACCACCTCGGCCTGATACTCGTCCTGAATCCATTTGAGCATCACGCTCGTGTCCAGGCCACCGCTGTAGAGCAGCAGCACGCGTTGCACATCTTCGGGCCTGGCCAGGTAAGTTGCGGTCTGTTCGGTCACGCTCGCAAGGCTAACGCGGCGAAGTCATCGCCGCGCTCCTCGAAGTTCCGGTAGGCGTTGAAGCTCGGCGCCGCGGGCGAGAGCAGGATCACCGCGCCCGGCTGCGCGAGCGCGCCTGCCAGGCGTGTTGCCTCCCGCATGTCTCCCGCTGTCGACATGCGGGCCGCGGCGAAGCCGCAGTCCGCCGCGGCCTCGGCGATCGCCGCACCGGTGTCGGGCAGCAGCACGAGCGCCGTCGGCTCGGGACGCGCGATGAGCGCCTGCGCGAGCGGGGCGTAATCCTGAACGCGGTCGGCGCCACCGGCGATCAGCACCAGCGGCCGCCCGGCGAAGGCCTCGATCGCCGCCACCGCCGAGGCCGGCGTCGTCGAGATGCTGTCAT
>JAJZID010000131.1 GCA_021810705.1 Actinomycetes bacterium | reverse complement strand
GCATGGGACCGCGGACGATTCGGGAGGCTTATTGGCTTACCCGAACCGCGCGTTGCGCGTCCACTGAAAGCAACTGCCTCACGGCCGGCGGCGCCGGTCGTTCTGCGAGACGGTAGCAGCCAGCCGTGAGACCGGTCAGCCGGGGTACTGTTGGCGCATGTACCTGCCCAGGCACATGCGCGCCGAGGAGGCACAGACGGCCGCGCTGCTTGCGGATCTGCGCGCCGCACACCTGGTGAGCGCGACGGCGTCCGGGCCGTGGGCGACCTTCATGCCGATGGTCCACGCTCCCTCACCCGACGGGCTCGGCAGCCTGCTCGGTCATGTGGCACGCCGAAACGAGCACTGGCGGCTTGCGCCGATCGGCGAGTCGCTGGTCATCCTGCAGGGACCCGACGCCTACCTCACGCCCAACTGGTACGCGTCAAAGCGCGAGCACGGCCGGGTGGTGCCCACCTGGGCCTATGTCACCGCGCACGTGTACGGCGAGCTCGTGATCCACGATGACCCCGACTGGCTGGGGCGGGTGGTGCGGCTGTTGACCGACAAGTACGAGGCCGGGCAGCCAAGGCCCTGGGCGGTGGACGACGCGCCCGCGCCCTACATCGCAGCGCAGCTGCGGGCGATCGTTGGCGTCGAGCTGGTGATCAGCCGCATCGAGGCCAAGGCGAAACTGGAGCAGGGCGAGCCCTCAGCCGACATCGACGGGATCGTGGACGGTCTCGAGCAGGCGGGCCAGCATGCGCTCGCACAGGCCGTGAGCCGTGCTCGAACCGGCGGTCCTACTCGTGATCGTGGCCGCGAACCGTCCTCCAGCTCTGCCAGGCGATCCGCAGGATGACCAGCGAGATTGCCAGGCCGATGAGCGGGTCGGCGACGGGTGCGCCGATGGCAACGACGATCGCCGACGCGATGACGGCCAGCGACACGTAGGCGTCGCCGGCCGCGTGGTTGCCGTCCGCGATCAGGGCGGGGCTGTCCAACCGGTGCCCGGCGCGCCGGCGCACGCGCGCAGCCAGGAAGTTCCCGAGGTAGCCGATCGCACCGGCGCCGGCCAACGCCCAAAGATGGGTGGGCGGGGACTCGTGGATCAGCCGCCCGACAGCCTCGACACCAGCAACACAGGCGCTGAAGAAGATCGCGGCGACAACGAACAGGCCGGCCACCCGCTCCGCCCGCTCCGAGCGCAGCAGGAAGGCGGTGCCGAGCGGGATTGCCGTGAGGGCGTCGCCGTAGTTGTGAATGAGATCCGCGAGCAGTGCGACGGAGCCCGACAGAACAAAGATGATCGTCTGTGCGACCGCGGCCAGGCCGAGCAGCAGCAGGGAGAGGAGCACCGCGCGAACGCCCTCGCGGGAGCGCTTGATGGACTCATGCACCAGACCGTGAGAGTGGTCGTGACCAGCGTGGCGGTGAGCGTGATCAGCTGCCAGCGGTGGCTCCTGCACAGGTCTGGAGCTCATGCCGACGTCCTGGTGAGCGCGGCCTTCCGCGTGCCGCGGCTGTGGCCCAGGTGCAGGTGCTCCACGTGACCGATGGCCTGCTGCAGAAGGTCGCCGACGTGGTCGTCGTAGAGGTCGTAGATGATCTGGCGGCCATCGCGCCTGCCGGTGACCAGCCCGAGGTGGCGCAGCAGGCGCAGCTGATGTGAGACGGCCGATGGCTCCATGCCCACGGCGGCGGCCAGCTCGTTCACCGATAACGGGCCGGCGTGCAGCTTTCCAAGGATCCGCAATCGGCTCGGGGTTGAGAGCGCCTGCATCGTCTCCGCGACCGCCTGCGCGAAGTCGGGGTCAAGCCCTGCGGGATCGATCCGGTGGTCGATGTAGCCCACGCAAGGCAGAATACCTGATGAGCTGTTCAGATGAGCGGCAGCTATCGGCTGGTTCGCCTCGGCAAAGGTGAGCGACACCGCCTGCCAGCGAGCCTGAGAACCCGCCGACGACGGGGCGTTCGGACCTGCCACCCAACTTGCCACCGCCACGATAGCCCTGGCAAGATTCGAACTTGCGTCTCGCCGGTTATGAGCCGGGTGCTCTGACCGCTGAGCTACAGGGCCGCCGCCAGCAAGGTACAGCAGCGGCGCACGCGTCAGCATCTGGCCGTATCATCTTTGCCATGCACTTGCTGATCGCCTCAGGCTTCCTCGATCTCGGGCAGGCCCCGAGCGCGTTCGGCGTCTCGCTGGCGCTGATCATCACATTCGTGCTGGCGATCGGTGGCCTCGTCAACTTCCTGGTCTGGTACATCGTCAACCAGGTGATGATGGAGCGCCGACAGAACCAGCAGCGCATGCGCGAGTACGATGCTCGCCACAACTCCTGAACGCGTGCGTCACGCGGCTGTTAACGCTCTGTAGGGAAAAGCAGCAGGAAGGGCAGCGTGACGCGTCGAATCAGACGCTGCCAATGAAGCAAGCCATCGCAACCACCGCAGCGCCCGAGGCGCCACATGGCCATCAGGCCCTTTCCGCGTACATCACCGCTCGCTTCGACGAGTTCTCGCGGTCCCAGAAGGACGTAGCTCAGTACATCGTCGACCACCTCGACGAGGCTGCATTCCAGACCGCCGAGGAGCTGGCACGGCGGGCCAACACCTCCTCGAGCACGGTCGTGCGCTTCTCGCAGGCGCTCGGCTTCGAGGGTTTCCCGGAGCTGCAGCAGGCGGCCCGCGACGAGTATCGGCGCCGGCCGGCCGCCGGCGGCGCGGAGCCGGTCGTGGGCGGCGGGCCGCTTTTCTCGCTCGATCACACCGAGTTCGAGTCCGCGCTGGCGGCCGATCATGTCAACGTCGAGGACACCGCACACAAGCTCTCACGGGGCGACGTCGAGGCCGCGATCGACGCGATCGTCAGCGCCGAGAAGGTGCTGATCGCCGGCACCGACCAGATGGCCTTCTTCGCCAGCTATCTGCGCCATCTGCTGATGCTGCTGGACGTGCGTGCCGAGATCGTCGCCAGCCCTTCGCAGGAGGCGCTCGGGCGCCTGTCACGGATCGACGAGCGCACGCTCGTCGTGGGCCTGTCGGCCGGCCGGCCGCACCCGCTGATCACGCGCACCATGAAGCTTGCCCGCCACCGCCATGCGATGACCCTTGCGATCACCGACGCGACGCTCTCTGAGGTCGCACGTCTGGCCAGGATCAGGCTCTACTACTCGTCCAACACGCCGGCCTTCGTGCGTTCGCACACCGCGCTGCTGTCGATCATCCAGGCGCTCGCCTACGGGGTCTACAGCCGCGACGCGCAGCAGTACGACGTTCGCATCAAGGCCTTCCGGCTCAAGTAGCTGCGTTTGGCAGCGGCCGGTGGCCAGCGGGCCACCGGCCAGCTCCAGATGCGTTCGAGGGCGGCCGCAGGTCGCTTGACGCTCGCGTCACCGGTGGCCCGCCTGCCCGAGATGTTGTGCCGATCTGGACAATCGCCGTCGGGTTACACTGGCGGGATGAGCACCAACGGCCACATCGCACGCGACGAATCCACGTTCACCACCAAGGCCGGCCTTGCCGAGATGCTGAAGGGAGGCGTGATCATGGATGTGGTCACGCCCGAGCAGGCCCGGATCGCGGAGGCCGCCGGCGCTGCTGCGGTGATGGCGCTCGAGCGTGTGCCGGCCGACATCCGCCGCGACGGCGGTGTCGCCCGCATGTCCGACCCCGAGATGATCAAGGGGATCCAGGAGGCCGTGAGCATTCCGGTGATGGCGAAGGCTCGCATCGGGCACTTTGCCGAGGCGCAGGTGCTCGAGGCGCTTGAGGTCGATTACATCGACGAGTCCGAGGTATTGACACCGGCCGACACCGCCAACCACATCGACAAGTGGGCCTTCAAGGCACCGTTCGTCTGCGGTGCGACGAACCTCGGCGAGGCGCTGAGACGGATCGGCGAGGGTGCGGCGATGATCCGCTCAAAGGGTGAGGCGGGCACCGGCGACATCGTCAACGCGGTCACGCACCTGCGCAAGATCCGCTCTGAGATCAGGTGGCTGACGGTGCTCGGGCCCGAGGAGCTCGCCAGTGCCGCCAAGGAGCTGCAGGCGCCACTGCCGCTGGTGCGCCAGGTGGCAGCCGACGGCAAGCTGCCGGTCGTGCTCTTTTGCGCCGGCGGGATCGCCACCCCCGCTGACGCTTCGCTGGTCATGCAGCTTGGCGCCGAGGGAGTTTTCGTGGGCTCCGGCATCTTCAAGTCTTCAAACCCCGAGCAGCGCGCCCGCGCGATCGTTGAGGCCACCACGCATTACGCCGACCCCGAGCGCGTGGCGGCGGCGTCGACCGGGCTCGGCGCGGCTATGGAGAGCATCGAGACCTCGAAGCTCGGGGCCGAACAGCTGCTCTCGCCGCGCGGCTGGTGAGCGCCGAGGCGTCCGCGTCGCAGCGGACGGTTTCTGGGCCGCCGCTGGTGGGCGTGCTTGCCCTGCAGGGGGACTTCGAGGCACACGAGCGGATGCTGCATGCGATCGGGGTGCGCACCCGCCAGGTGCGTGTGCCGGCGGATCTCGATGGCCTGGACGCACTCGTGCTGCCCGGTGGCGAATCGACCGTGATGAGCCTCGGGGTGGCGCGCGAGGGGCTTGCCGAGCCGCTGCGCGCGCTCGCCGCCCGCGGCCTGCCGATGTTCGGTACCTGCGCGGGGATGATCATGCTCGACCGTGAGCACCTGGGGATCCTCGACGTGGTCGCAGAGCGAAACGCCTTCGGTCGTCAGCTGCACTCCTTTGAGGCGTCCTTTGAGCTGGACGGCGTGCCCGGCGGTCCGGTGCATGCGATCTTCATTCGCGCCCCCTGGATCAGCGAGTACGGCCCCGGGGTTTCGGTGCTCGCGGCCGTCGATGGTCACCCGGTGGCCGTACGACAGGGCCGGGTGCTCGCGCTGTCATTCCATCCCGAGCTGACCGGGGAGGAGCGGCTGCACCGCTTCTTTCTCTCGCTGGCAGGACTCCTGCCCGAACCCGCGAAGGAGGACTGATGCGCCTCGGACGCTCAACCGCTTCAGCCGTTGCGGTGGGCGCCGTCTCGCTGCTGGTCGCAGCCTGCGGCGGCAGCGCGGCTGGCACCCACCATGTCCGCAGACGGCCCGCAAAGCGCACGACCACGGTCGCGCAGCCAACCGCCACGACACCCACCACCTCGACCGGCCCGCTGACCAACACGGTCGCGACCGGGCCGGCGACCACGCCGACAGGGCTCACAAACCCCTGCGTGGCCGCCGATCTGACACCGTCGCTGCTCGGCACCAATGGCGCCGCCGGTACCCTGGTGCTCGGCATTGCGCTCAAGAACACCGGCACGAAGGCGTGTCAGACCTACGGTTGGCCGGGGGTCGAGTTCCTGTCCTCGAGCGGAGCGGCGCTCCCCACCAACGCCACGCGCACCACGGCTGATGTCGTCGGCGCCACACCGGCCAACCTGCTGACGCTCACACCCGGCGAGGAGGCGTCCTTCCGGATCGTCTCAAGCGACGTGGCGCCGGGGGGTGGCAGCTGCCCGATCGCGAGCGCCCTGCAGATCTATGCGCCCAACGACACGACCACGATGAAGGTGGCGCTGCCCGGCGTCGCCGCCTGCGGAAGCGCGACGCTGTCACCGATGCTGCCGGGAACCAGCGCGTTTGCCGGGCAGGGCGGTTCCGGGGGCCAGACGGGTGCGACCGGCGCCCCGACGACGAGCACTGCTCAGACGACGACCAGCGGCGGCAACGGCGTCTGAGGCACCGGGCGGCTGTTTGGTCAGAGCGCCGCAAACACGCTCAGGCCGTCGGCCTCGATCTCACGGACGCTGCCGTCGCGCACCAGCAGGTCGAGGTGCCCGAGCGTCTCGCTTATTGTCAGGTACGCCTGGGTGATCGCGACCTCGCCCCACAGGCGCTGGGCGATCGCGTGGGCGCTCAGCGGGCCCTCGCTCAGCAGGCCGAGGATCTGGCCGGCGCGGCGCCGCTGCGCGTTCAGGCGTGCGTCGATCAGCGTGCGGTGATCGCGGATGCTGTCGCCGTGACCGGTCAGCAGCAGGCTCACAGGCATCAGGCGGGT
>JAJZID010000130.1 GCA_021810705.1 Actinomycetes bacterium | reverse complement strand
AAGTCAGCAGCGCCTTGGCTGCCGAGACGCTGTAGGGGTAGGGGTTGCTGCGCAGCGCCGGCGCGACCAGGTTCGACCCCGCGTAGTCCGGCGCGATCCCGTAATCCGGGATGCCGTAGCCGTGCAGCGTGCGCTGGATGTAGAGCGGCTGGTTGACCAGGTGCTGCAGCGCCTGGCGGATGTAGAGCTGGCTGACGAGCGCCTTCCAGGGGCCTGTGTAGCCGAACTCGACGGCCTCGTTGTAGAAGTAGGTCCAGGGCACGACGTTGTATCCCTGGTTCTTGAAGTTGCTGATCTGTGCCGCGTCGCTGAAGGGCAGGTAGCCAAAGTCGACCACGCCCGAGCGCACCGCATCGAGCTCGGCGGTGTCCGAGGAGAAGCTGTAGATCTGGTAGCCGGCCAGATGCGGCTTGCCTGGGCCGGTGTACTTGCGGTTGGCCGAGAGCACCGTGTGCGAGGTGGTCGCGTCATAGGACTTGATCACCCACGGACCGTCGACGGTCTTCCACAGCGGGTTGCTCGAGTAGGTGGAGAGCTTCGACGATTGCGAGTACAGGAAGCTGAACACCTTGGCCGCGCCCGCCGGCGTGGCGGCGTAGTTACCGACCTTGCCGCTGGCTGACGTCTTGTCCCAGGCCTGTGCGGGCAGCGGGTAGACCCAGGTGAGCTGGTTGCCTGTGAACCAGTTGGGGCTGTAGGCGTGCTTGAGGTGGATCACGAACTCGTAGGCGTTCGGGTAGCTGATGCTCTTGATGTCCTTGGGCATCTCGCCGGAGACGTAGGGGGCGTACTTGCCGGCCTTGACGGCGGCGGCTTCGAGCTCGAAGAAGAAGCGCACGTCGGCTGAGGTGACGGGCTTGCCGTCAGACCACTTCCAGCCCTTGTTGAGCGTGACCGT
The DNA here is from genome assembly GCA_021810705.1 of Actinomycetes bacterium. Taxonomy (GTDB): domain Bacteria; phylum Actinomycetota; class Thermoleophilia; order Solirubrobacterales; family Solirubrobacteraceae; genus Palsa-465. Next base: position 5,136 of record JAJZID010000130.1, on the reverse strand, counting down.
CACGACGGTGTTGCCGTGCGAGTAGACCGGCTGCTTGCCGATCGACATTGGGTAGTTGATGCCAGTCGAACCCGCGCCGCCCACGACGTACAACGGGCGCCACATGCCGCTCTCAACGTTGCTCTCGTAGTTCTCGTAGTTGGCCTGGTTCTCCAGTGGGAGCATCCAGGAGAAGGTGTCGCCGATCGGCAGCGCGTAGCTGGCGACACCGCCGCTCATCGGCTTGCCCTTGATCGTCAGCTTCGTGCCGCTGCTCGTCCTGGCGGTTTTGCCCGACGAGGTCGCAGGTCCGAGTGCGCTGACCACAGCCACGGCCGCCGCCACGAGGGCAGCAGGCACCGCGAGTAACAGACGCCGTCCTGTGATGGAACGGCCGCGCTTACTTTCCATTGCACCTACCTCCGCGATATCCCAGATAAGCCGGACGCGGCGTTGGCCGCATCCGCCGAAACCTCTCCGAGGGCGGCGTTTGCAACCCCCGGATCGGTAGACGTTACAGCCTTTACTTCATACAGATCGGACTAACCACGCTGACGCTTTGGTACTTTTGGTCGCTGTCTGAGGCGCGCCGGCGGCGGACCCTGTCGCCGACGCGCCGGTCGGTCGGTCCGCGGCCTATGCGACCGCGACCTTCGCCGGATCTTCCTTGACCGCCTGCACGCGCGCGTAGCGGGCGATGAACTCCTCCGTCGCCTCACGTGCCTCGTCGTCGGGACGCTGGTTCTTGGGGGACTTCATCAGGTAGGAGCTGGGGCCGTCCAGCTGGCCGGCGATGCCGTTGTTGAGCGCGAGCTTCACGCAGCGGACCGCGTCGATCACGATGCCGGCCGAGTTGGGCGAGTCCCAGACCTCGAGCTTGGTCTCGAGTTGCAGCGGCACGTCGCCAAACGCCTGGCCCTCAAGGCGGATGTGGGCCCACTTGCGGTCGGTCAGCCATGGCACGTAGTCAGAGGGGCCGATGTAGACGTCGTCCTTGGGCAGCACGTGACCCATGATCGAGGTCACGGCCTGGGTCTTTGAGACCTTCTTTGACTCGAGCCGCTCGCGCTCGAGCATGTTGTAGAAGTCCATGTTGCCGCCGACGTTGAGCTGGCTGGTGCGCAGCAGCTTGACGCCGCGGTCGTGGAACAGCCGCGCGAGCGCGCGATGCACGATTGTTGCGCCCACCTGCGACTTGATGTCGTCGCCGATGATCGGCAGCCCGGCCTTGATGAAGCGCTCGTTCCAGTAGTCCTCGCCGGCGATGAAGACCGGGATGCAGTTGACGAAGCCGCAGCCGGCGTCGAGCACCTGCTCCACATACCACTTGGTCGCCTGCTCTGAGCCGACGGGCAGGTAGGAGACGACCACGTCGGTCCGCGTCTCCTTGAGGATGCGCACGATGTCGGCGGTCGGTCCGGGGGCCTTGACGATCTTCTCCTTGAGGTACTTGCCCAGGCCGTCGTGGGTCATTCCGCGATGGACCGGTACGCCCAGGTGTGGAACCTCATCGTCGAACTGCAGGGTGTTGTTCTGGCCGGAGAAGATCGCCTCTGAGAGGTCCTTGCCGACCTTCTCGACATCGATGTCGAAGGCGGCTGTGAACTCGATGTCGCGGACGTGGTAGCCGCCCAGATCGACGTGCATCAGGCCAGGGACCTGCTGGCCTGGGTCGGCGTTGCGGTAGTAGTGCACGCCCTGCACGAAGGAGCTCGCGCAGTTGCCGACGCCGATGATCGCCACGCGCACCTTTTCGTGTTGGTGTCGGGAGGCGATGGCGGCGGAGCCGTTGGTCTGGGTCTGTGTGGTGCTCACTGCGGCGGTGTCCTTTTGCGAAAGTGGTTGTCGAGCCGATGGTACACCGTTCGGTACCCTGCATGAGCGCTGCCACCGCTCAGCCACAGCCTATGTAGACTGATCGGTACCCGAATGATCGATGGCCTGCCGCAGGATCGACGCTGCCAGGCGGTGGGCGTCGCCGATCACGACCTCGGCGTCATCGACCAGCAGGCGGGCCCCAGCGCCGGCGTAAACCAGCGCCAGCTGGCGCGCCGCCTGGTCTGGGTCGGCGGCGCCCGCCGCCGCGGCCAACGCGCGCAGGCGCTCGAGCAGGCGTGCAGCCTGGTCAGCCGCAGCCCGGTGCACCGGGTGTGTCCGGTCTGGGAACTCGATCGCCGCCGCCAGGACGGGATCGGGTCGGGCGTGCTCGGCGGCGCCGAGCGTCGTGAACAGCTCCAGCAGCCGCGCCCGCGGTGTCAGTTGCTCGCGGTCCAGCACCGCCTCTGCTGCCGAGAGGCCGCACTCGCCGAGGTAGGCGATGAGCAGCTCGTCCTTGGAGGCGAAATGCTCGTAGAGGGTGCGTTTGGAGACCCGTGCCTGCGCGCGCAGATCGTTGACGCTGGTGGCGACCATGCCCTGGCGGCTGAAACAGGCCTGCGCCGCCGCCAGGATCCGAGCCCGCGCGCCGCGCCCCAAGGAGCCGCCGCTGGGCGCTGCCGTCGGCACCTCCGCCTACCGGGTGCCGCCGCCGGGCCGGCGCAGCTCGCTGCGCACGTGCCAGATGCGCTGGCAGACCGTGAAGAGGCTGAGCGCCGCGAGCGCGTAGACGGCGGGCGCGAGCAGCGCGACGTGCACCACTCCAGCCCCGCGGGCCAGCACCAGCCCGATCGAGAGGATCACGACCCGCACCGGCCGGGTCGCCAGGCCCACCTTGCACTGCACACCCAGCGCCTCGGCGCGGGCACGGGTGTAGGAGACCATCAGCGAGAACAGCACCGCCGCGACCACGGCTGCCACCGCGAGCTGGTCGTGGCGCGATGCGAAGTAGGCGCCGACGGCCGTCAGCACGATGCCCTCCTCGAGCCGGTCCAGGGTCGAGTCCAGAAACGCGCCGAACTGTGTTCCCTTGCCGGACATGCGGCTGTAGCGCCCGTCCAGCGTATCCATGGTCGAGCCGACGATGAAGGCCAGGCCGGCCAGCAGGAAGAGCCGGTCCAAGACCAGGGCAGCCGCCGTCAGGTTGAGTGCAAAGCCGGTCAGCGAGATCGCGTTGGGTGTGAGCCGCGACTCGATCAGCCGGTCTCTGACCAGCTGCTGGGTGTGGGCCCGCCCGGGGGTGCTGCTGCCACGTCGGCGTGGCCGTGACCGCTGCGGTCTGTGCTGAGTGTCAGCCATCAGGAGCGGGCCAGAGCGTAGATCATCTCCTCCCGGTCTGGATTGCGGCTGCCTCGGGTCGGCCGCGCGCAGTGCTCGTAAAACCCCGCCCGCCGGCATGTGCCCAACCGCCGCTGGCCCCCAAACCACAGCGCATGCGTGAGTTTTGTGCATTTGTGGCGATGTGAGCGCGTCAGATGCACAAAAGTCTCCAGGCCGGGGAGGAATGGGGCCCAGGAGCGGTTGCCCGCGCGCCGGCGCCGCCTGCGCCGCGAACCAGAACCGCGCGAGCGGGCATATGGGGGTAGCGAGTCAGCCCGCCGAGCCTCGAGAGAGATCCCATGTCGCGTTCACCGATGCATCACGCCACCCTGGTCGCCCTCCTCGCGGCGCTGCTGATCGCCGCCGTGGCTGCCGCAGGCGCGCTGGTCGTGCCGTCCGCCGCCGCCGCCGCCGTGATCGCCGGCGCTCAGCGGAACGCCGTGAGTGATATCACCGCGTTCCAGGCCAACACCAGGAAATCGAGCTCTGTGCAGTCGCCGCCACCTACCAGAAGACACGCGAACGTCGCTTCCTCGGGCGCCGCGCACACCCCCGCCGGGCGCGTGTTCACGCGCGCGCCGCTGATCCACACAGACGCCGGTCGGCGTCACACCGTGACGGCCAATCCACGCACGTGAGCGCCGGTCCGGACGACGCGGCCGTGATCGCAGCTTCGCTGGAGCGGCCGCAGGAGTTCACCTTGATCTTTGAGCGTCACTTTGACGAGATCCACCGCTACCTTCGCCGTCGCCATCCGGCCGCGGCCGAAGAGCTCGCCGCAGAGGTGTTCATCACCGCCTTTGACCAGCGTGGCCGCTACCGCCCGGAGTTCGAGAGCGCACGCCCATGGCTGTACGGGATCGCCTCGCGTCTGCTGGCCCGCCAGCGTCGCAGCGAGCAGCGCAGCCTGCGCGCGCATGCGCGCAGCGGCGGGCGTCGTGAGCCCGGCGCCGACGAGTACGCCGAGGCGGTCGACCGCGTCGACGCGCAGCGCGACTCCGCCCGGGTGGCCGCGGCGCTGGCCACGCTCAAGGCGCCCGACCGCGACACGCTGCTGCTCTACGCGCTGGGCGGACTCAGCTACGAAGAGGTGGCCCAGGCGCTCGAGGTGCCGGTTGGCACGGTGCGCTCGCGCCTGGCCAGGGCCCGTCAGCGGTGCGCCGCGCTGCTCGCCACCGAGACCCCTCAGACGGAGGCCAGATGATGAGCGAGCAGCGCTTCAGCGACCCGCCAGGGGCCGACCGCGCCCCGTTTGACTCCCTGCGGGCATGGGAGCCCGCGCGGGACCCCGCGGCGCGCGAGCGCGCGCGCCGCGGACTCGAACTGCACATCGCCGACCCGCACCCGGCTGCCGTGCTGCGCCCGCGTCACGCGAGCGGCCGGCGCCTGGCGCGCCGTCCGCGCCGCACCGGCCGCGGCTCACGGCGCTGGCTGGGCCCGCTCATCGCGCTGGCTGTGATCGCCGGTGGCGGTGGCGCTGTGGCGGCGGTGCTATTGCGCACCGAGCACACCGTGCGCCTCGCGGTGTTCACCGCCCAAGGCAAGCTTTCGCCGCGTTTTCATGTGGCGGCGCGTGGCCGCGGCTACTGCTGGACGGCATCGCTGGCCGCGCAGACGCAGCACGCCTACCGCTGCTTTGAGGGCAACCTGATCCTCGACCCGTGCTTTGCCAGCTCCGCGCGCGCAAGGCGCGTGGCGTGCTTCATCAGTCCCTGGCGGCCGGTCACGATGTTGACCCTGACCAGGCGCCTGCCGCGTATCGCCCCGCCGCCGCCCGGACCGCAATTGCCCTGGGCGATCCTCACGGGCGACGGGCGTCGTTGCGTCTACATGACGGGCGCCACCGCGCCGGTCGGCGGGCAGCGTATCAACTACGGCTGCACGAACGGGTCCTACCTGGTTGGTGACCCCGACACCAGCCAGCCGCTGTGGCGGATCCGCAGTGTCAGGCGTTTCACGCCC
>JAJZID010000129.1 GCA_021810705.1 Actinomycetes bacterium | reverse complement strand
CGCGCGCCCGGATGGGCGCGATCCTGTGGCGCGAGGCGCCGGTGGATGCCGATCTCGTGATCGCGATCCCCGACTCCGGCAACGCCGCCGCGCGTGGCCTGGCGCAGGCCGCCGGGCTGCCCCAGGATGACGGCTTCATCAAGAACCGCTACGTGGCACGCACCTTCATCCAGCCTGGCCAGCAGCTGCGTCGCAACGGCCTACGGCTGAAGTTCAACCCGCTGCCTGAGGTGGTCTCAGGCAAGCGCCTGGTGGTGGTCGACGACTCGATCGTGCGGGGCAACACGATGCCGCAGATCGTGGCGATGCTGCGTGACGCGGGCGCCGCTGAGATTCACCTGCGGATCTCCTCGCCGCCGATCAAGCATCCCTGCCACTACGGCATCGACATGTCATCTCGCGAGGAGATGGTCGCGCACGGGCGTTCGGTCGACGAAGTCCGCCGGCTGATCGGCGCGGACTCGCTCGCGTACCTGTCCCTGGAGGGCGTCTATGAGGCCGTGCGCGGCCTGCGAGGCGACCACTGTGACGCCTGCTTCAGCGGCGAGTACCCGCTCGCCGGGACCGAGGCGGCCGGCGGCAAGTACGCGCTCGAGCACCGGCCGCTGCCGCTCGTGCAAGCTGCGGCAAGCTAGCTGCTGTAGGTTTTGGATAAGCAGATGAGCTCTGGTGATTCTTTGAGGGTGGCCGTCCTGGCCTCTGGTGTTGGCACCAATCTGCAGGCGCTGATTGACCAGGTGCATGGCCGCGACGGGGTGAGCATCGTCGCCGTGGCCTCCGACAACCCGGAGGCACAGGCGCTCGAGCGTGCCGCGCAGGCCGAGATCCCGACCGCCGTCTTTGACCGCCACGAGTTTCGCGGAGATCGACGCGCGCGTGACCGGGCGATGGCGGGCTGGCTGCGCGACCAGGGCGCCCAGTTGGTGGTGATGGCGGGCTACATGCAGCTGGTCTCGGAGGAGTTCCTGGACCGCTTCCCTGACGCCGTGATCAACATCCACCCGTCGCTCCTGCCGGCCTTCGCGGGACTGGACGCGGTTGGGCAGGCGCTCGCCTACGGCGTCAAGCTGTTCGGCGTGACCGTGCACTACGCCGACCCCGGCGCCGACACCGGTCCGGTGATCATGCAGCGCGCGGTCAGCCTGCCGGACGCGCGGGAACCGGCTGACGTCCTGCCGCATCTGCAGGCGCTGGAGCACCAGATGCTGCCCGAGGTCGTCAGGCTGTTTGCGCGCGGGGCCGTGCGGATCGCATCCACGCACTCGCGCCGCGTGCTGGTTGGACCCCTCGCGGTCCTGCCAGAGCGGTAGAGTCGCGGCTATGACAACGGGGAGTGAGGCGCCAACGGGGCTGTCGCCCTGCGCGCCAGGGCAGGTGCAGGTCGCCAGGGCGCTTCTGTCGGTCTCTGACAAGGCGGGGATCGTTGATTTTGCGCGCGGTCTGGCCGAGCTTGGCATTGAGCTGGTGTCCACCGGTGGGACCGCGGCGGAGCTCGCCGCCGCGGGGATTGAGGTGCGTGCGATCGGCGACCTCACGGGCTTCCCGGAGATCATGGATGGCCGTGTCAAGACGCTGCACCCGAAGCTGTACGCGAGCCTGCTGGCCCTGCGGGATGACCCCGCGCACCTGGAGGCGGCCGCCGCGCACGGGATCGAGCCGGTTGACCTGGTGTGCGTGAACCTCTACCCGTTTGAGCGCACGGCCGCGCGGCGCGGCGTCAGCGAGCAGGAGGTGATCGAGAACATCGACATCGGCGGCCCGACGATGATCCGCGCCGCCGCCAAGAACTTCGCCTTCGCGGTTCCCGTGGTCTCGCCCCCGAGCTACGACGCGGTGCTCGAGGAGCTGCGCACCAGCGACCGGCAGCTGTCGCTGCAGACCCGCGAGAGCCTGGCGGCCGAGGCGTTCGCCTACACGGCCCGCTACGACGCGGCGATCTCGCGCTGGTTTCAGGAGAAGCACGAGGACTTCCCGCCGCTTCTGGTACGCGCCTTTGAGCGCCAACTGGAGCTGCCATACGGCGAGAACCCGCACCAGCGCGGCGCCTTCTACACGCAGATCGGGGCGCGCACGCACCTGCTCTCGCAGGTCGCGCAGCTGGCTGGCAAAGAGCTGTCGTTCAACAACCTGCTCGACCTCGACGCGGCACGCGCGCTGCTCGGGGAGTTCGTCGTCCCGGCGTGCGTGATCGTCAAGCACAACAACCCGTGTGGGGTGGCGGTTGGCAGCACGACGCTGGAGGCCTACCAGCGGGCGTTCGCCTGCGACCCGATCTCCGCCTTCGGTGGTGTGATCGTCTTCAACCGCCGCGTCGACGAAGAGACCGCGCGCGCGATCCACGGGCAGTTTGCGGAGATCCTGCTGGGGCGGGGTTTCGACGATGCGGCGCTCGCGGTGTTCGCCGACAAGCCCAACCTGCGGATCCTCGACGACCGGGAGCGACGTCGCGACGGTCTCTATGAGCCGTCCATCCGCCAGGTTGCGGGCGGCGTGCTGGTGCAGGACCGCGACAGCTCCAACGAGGACCGCGAGGCGATGGAGGTCGTCTCCGAGCGGCGGCCCACCGAGGAGGAGTGGTCGGAGCTTTCGTTCGCTTGGCGGGTCTGCAAGCACGTGAAGTCAAACGCGATCGTGCTGACGCGCAACGGCGCGAGTGTCGGGATCGGCGCCGGGCAGGTGAGTCGCGTTGACGCGGTGCGCCTGGCCGTGCAGAAGGCGCAGTCGCCGGTCGCCGGCACCGTGCTCGCCTCCGACGCGTTCTTTCCGTTCGCCGACGGTGCCGAGCTGGCGCTCGAGGCGGGCGTCACCGCGATCATCCAGCCGGGCGGCTCAATCCGTGACGCCGAGGTGATCGCCGCGGTCAACCGCGCCGGCGCGGCGATGGTCTTCGCCGGCCGCCGCCACTTCCGGCACTGACCAGCATGGACCCAGGCCCTTCAGCGCGGCGGCTTGCGGGCGACCCACCGTCGCCGTGGGAGGGGCTCTACGGCTACAGCCGCTTGGTCTGCGCCGGCCCGTGGGTGATGATCGGCGGCACCACCTCCGTCGATCCGTCGGGCGCGGTGGTCGGAGCGACGCCCCACGAGCAGGCCAACGAGATCTTTCGCAAGCTGCGGGGCGAGCTCGCGCGCGTCGGCCTGGGCGTCGCCGATGTCGTCCAGGTGCGCATCTACGTGACCGACATCTCGCGTGCGGACGAGGTGGGCCGGGTCCACGGGGAGGTCTTCGCCGGCCTGCCCGGCGGCGGTCCGGTGACCACGATGATCGAGGTCTCCGGACTGATCGACCCGCGCATGCTGGTTGAGATCGAGCTCGCCGCCTACCGGCAGCCGCCGGCCGCGTAGCGCCCGCCGCCCGCGGGCTGGCGTCGGGTGCCATCATCAGAGGCAGGCCGGCGTAGCTCAGTTGGCAGAGCAGCGGACTTTTAATCCGAAGCGCCTGGGTTCGAGTCCCAGCGCCGGCACTGGAGAGCGCCTCTGCGGCCGCCTCCCGAAGCGTGCTGCCGGAGTCGCTCGCCGTCCGTCTTGGTCCCACGCGTTCACCGACCGATGCCGCGACCGTGTCTGACCAGGCCCTCCACGGCAGACGACTGGCCGACGGCTTCGGCAAGCCTGAGCAGTGGCAGTTCACGTGGGAGCGCTCCTGCACCAGCGACCAGTGGCTCGACCAGGTGCCCACCCACGGCTTCTACGCCCGGCTGCCACTCGACAAGCTCCAACGGCTACTCACCGAGACCCGTGTCACGCCGATCGCCTGAAAGCCGCTCAACGAGAGACCCGCTTCCGCCGCACGGTGCCACTCACACCGCCCGTTCTGTCGCTCCCCGCTTTACACGGCATGCCAAACCGTTTGAGCTTGACCCCAGGACCGTCGGCGCGGGTCGGTGTGCTAAGCGATGGAGCGGTGCCGTATGGCGGCGACTCGGACGACTCGATCGTTGTCTGCCAGCTGGTAGATGATCCGGTAGGTGCCGACCCGCAGCGACCGTAGCCCGCGAAGCCGCCCGCGGAGTTCGTGGCCTGAGCGTGGTTCACGTTCGAGTAGGCCGAGCGCATCCTCGACCGCGTCGATCAGTGGCCAGTCAAGCTCGAGCGGCTGTTCTCGTGCGCTGCGCGCAAGAACGACTACCGGCACGGTTACCGGCTGGCTCGACGCTCGGCAAGCTCGCGCCGGAGTTCCTCAAGCGTGACGGTGTCGCCTTGGGCGAGATCTCTGAGCCCGGTTTCGACCTGGGCGAGCGTCACCGAGTCCGAAAGGATCTCCGCGGTCTCCTCGAGCGCCTCGTACTCGTCGATCGGCACGAGTACGGCAGCAGGCTTGCCGTTGCGCGTGACCAGCACATGGTCACGACGATCGGCGACATCGCTCAGCAGTTCGCTCAGGTTCGTTCTGAATTCGCGTACCGGCACTGTCTTGGGCATCCACTCAGTGTACCGTATTGCGTACACACATGACTTCATAGGCCCTTTCGCGATCTGACGGCATCGAAAGTTCTGCTTTCGTTGCCGCTGAGGCATCTCGAGCTGCCCACGGAGAGACGCGGTTTGCGCGGCAGGCGGGGGGTGCTGCTCAAGAGCCAGCCTGGCGTTGGGCTATGCGTTGGAACGGGGCCGGCGTTTCACCGGCTGGACTTCGCGGACGTCGTCGAGCAGCGTGTAGGTTGCGTCGCCGAATACCGCGCTCACCTTGAGCTCGCCACCGAGCGCGTGAACATACTTTGCCACCGACGAGAGCATCTGGTCGTTGCTGCGCTCGAGCTGGGACACGTTGGACTGGCTCGTGCCAAGCGACTGGGCTAGTTCAACCTGACTCGCGCCGCGTTGTTCGCGCAGCATCGCGAGCCGGAGCTGCAGCTTCTCCTGGGCGACCGCGGCTTCGTTCGGTGGGCGCCGACGGCGGATCTCTCGCCAGTTGGTCGTGTTGGGCATCAGAGCAATCCTTCCTCACGGAGTTCGTCGAGGTACCTGTCGTACAAGTCGTCAGCGATCGGGATGTTGTGTTGGTACCAGCCGGTCCAATCTCCAGCCTTGTCACCGCCGAGAAGGATGATCGCCGTGCGGCGCGGATCGAAGCAGAACAATGCCCGGAGGTACTGGCCGCTGGACCGCAGTTCCTTCATGTTGTGGTGGCGGGAGCCTTTGATGTGATCGACAGCTGGGCGTCCGAGCGTCGGGCCGTCCTGTTGGAGAAGGTCGATCACACCGGCCATCGCGTCGTAGTCGTCTTCGTCCAACGACTCGAGCCACTCCGCTGCCTGATCGGTGAACTCGACTTCCCACCACACGAAAGCACTATAAGCTCGCACTTCTAAAGCGTCAAGGCTTGTATCACGCTCTGGCTGCGGCCCGACACCTGCTTGTCCCTCGGCACGAGCGTCTCGCTCCCGCCAGCGGGAGACGCGCCGTGCGCGGCCAGCGGCGCGTTGGGTTTCAGCCGAATGTGCGGCGCAGGTCCTTGATCAGGACCATGAGGTGCAGCGCGTCAGTTGGTGACCGGGTGGATCCGAGGCGCTCGTAGAAGCCGGCGGCTCGTTGGTCAGCACATAAGTCTTGGCGGTGCCGGCTGCGTCAGCCACGCGAGTGAAGCGGTGCAGCCAACGATCGAGCTCGTCGGCGCCGCTATCGAAAGCATCGAGTTGGTGGCCGTGCGTTTGGGCTCCTCGCTGGTTGATGTGGGTCAGGGGATGGCGGGCAGCTGACGACCCCTAAGTCAGGCAAGGTTCGCTCAGTCCCGATGGCACCCGACGTGGCTAGCGCACTCGCAAAGCTCGGCGGTCGTGAGAACTGGACTGGCGATGATGACCTGGTGTTCGCCAGTGAGGGGGCGACTACCTGTCTGACTCAGCGCTGCGTGTTCGCTACAAGGCTGCGCTCAGGCGCGCCAACCTCCGGAACCTTCGCTTCCATGACCTGCGTCACACGTTCGGTACGCGGATGATCGCCAAGGCGGATGTTCGCCGTGTGCAGGAGTGGATGGGCCACTCAGACATCCAGACGACGATGAAGTATCTGCACTATGCGCCGCATGCGGATGACGCGCGGCTTGTTGCCGCGGCCTTCG
>JAJZID010000128.1 GCA_021810705.1 Actinomycetes bacterium | reverse complement strand
TCGCCCACAGCATTACTCTCAAGCCGCGGCGGATCTACACCTACACCACCGCGTCAACCGGGTCCGGGAGCGGGCAATGAAAGCACACCCCTACGCGATGAGTCTCCTGCTCGCCAGCGTCCACATCCACGGGCCGCACATCGCCTGGGCCGAGCTCTCGCCTATCGTCGTGCTCGCCGCGGGCGCGCTGGTCGTGCTGCTGGTCGGCCTGGCAAGCAGCGCGATGGTCCGCTCCCGGCTCGTGCCGACGCTCACGCTGGTGGCGATCGCCGGTGCGATCGGCACCGAGATCTGGCGCTTCAGCCACGCCCCCCAGACGATCGTCGCCGGCGCGCTGCGGATCGACGACCTGGCGCTGATCGCCGACCTGGTCTGTGCGGTCGCAGCGGTTGCGGCGGTGCTTTTGGCGCTGCGCGCCCGGGCGCCAAAGGAGGCCGGCCACGGCGAGTTTCACGCGCTGCTGCTCTTCAGCCTGATGGGCATGGCCGTGCTGGTCTCAGCCCAGGACCTCGTCACGCTCTTCCTTGGCCTCGAGCTGCTGTCGATCCCGCTGTATGTGCTGTGCGCCGCCGAATACCGCCGCGAGGGCTCGCTCGAGTCGGGGCTCAAATACCTGATCATCGGCTCGGTCGGCTCGGCCACGCTGGTCTATGGGCTCGCGCTGATCTACGGCGCCACCGGCCAGACCGGCTTCGGCGGTATCGCACGCGTGCTGGCCAGCCAGTCGGGCGGCGGCCTGCTCAGTGATCCGCTGCTGCTGACCGGCATCGCCATGGCGATCGTCGGGTTTGCCTTCAAAGCCTCGGTGGCGCCGTTTCACCAGTGGACACCCGATGTCTACGAGGGCGCGCCGACGGCGATCACCGCGTTCATGGCGACCGCCACCAAGGCCGCCGCGATCGCCGTGTTCCTGCGCTTCTTCGACTTCACCCTGACCGCCGAGCACGTCAACTGGGCACCGGCGCTGGCGGCGCTCGCGAGCGTCACGATCATCGTCGGCAACGTCGGCGCGCTGGGACAGAGCTCGCTCAAGCGCCTGCTCGGCTACTCCGGCGTGGCGCAGGCCGGCTACATGCTGACCGGCCTCGTGGTCGGCACCCGCCTGGGCGTCTCGGCAACCATGTTCTATGTCGTCGCCTACCTGCTGATGAACCTCGGCGCGTTCGCCGTGATCGTCCACCAGGAGCGCGTTTCCGGTAGCGACCGCATGGCGGCCCTCTCCGGCCTCGGGCGTCGTTCGCCGCTGCTCGCGTGGTCGCTGACGATCGCGATGCTCGCGCTCGCGGGCATCCCCGGCACGGTCGGGTTCATCGGCAAGCTGCAGCTGATCCACTCGCTGGTCAACGGCGGCTACGGCTGGCTTGCGATCGTGCTGGTGGTCGGCGCGATGATCTCACTGGGCTACTACCTGCGCGTCGTGGCTGCCATCTGGATGACCCCGGCCGACGCCCGCGGTGTCGCAGGCGCCGGCGCCGGCCCGCTGGCCGGCGCCCCCCTGGCCGCCTTTCCGCCGATCGCAGGCGGCTCGCCCGAGGCCGATCTGGCGGCGGCCGGCGGTGGTGCGTCTGTCGTGGAGCGTCTCACCCCCGACCCGGAGCTGCTGCTGGTGGCCGGCGTGTTCGGCGCGCTGTGCATCGTTTTTGGGGTGATTCCCGGTCCGGTCTTCCAGTTCGTCGCGCACGCCGGCGCGGCGCTCGTCGGCCTGCGCTGAGCGCGGGCCTTCAGACCTTGCGCCACTGCGGGACCCAGGCGCCGTTCTCGGCGCGACTGAAGTCCTGAAACAGGGCGGGTGCCTCCGCGAGCATCAGCTCGGCCACAGCGTCGAAGACCAGCCGCAGCTCCTCCTCCGCGCCCGGCGCGGTGCGCATCTCGATCACGTGCCGCAGCGTCCTGACGTTCGCGGTCCAGAGGATGTCGGTTGAGAGGCCGATCGGCGCCAGGCGCCGCAGCGCCGAGGTGATCTCCTTCTTGACCGCAAACGGCAGCCCTTCGCTGTCGAGCTCGAGCCGCTCGGCCGCGTCTCGCTGAAACTCCTCCAGCTGCTCGACGATGCTGATCACCTGCTCGCGCAGCGGCTCGAGCGCCGGGGCGACGCGGAAGCCGATGTCGGTCAGGCGCACGTAGCGCAGGCTCTCCTGGCTGAAGGCCGAGCCGGCTCGATGGCGAATCAGTTCATGAGTAAAAACACGTGAGGCGTTGCGAAACGCGAAGCTGTAGTTGGCGTGCTCGAGCACGCTGCCATGCGCGCTGGCCAGGACGTTTGCGAAGTACTCGCGCTGGTCGGTGCGGATCCGTGTGACGTTGCGGTTGAGACCCGGCTCCCAGCTGCGGTAGCACATGCGACCGGCGAACTCGGCCAGCAGCTCACCGTCGTTTAGCTCCTCACCTTCGCTCTCACGCAGCTCTAGCCACGAGTCCCCGCCGACCGTGGCGAGGTAGGCGCGCATCGCCTCCAGGTCAACCGACGGGCGTGCGATCAGGAAAACCTCTGGCGTGGTCTCATGCATGGGGTTGCACATGCAACCGCATCGCCCGGACGTAAGCGATGTGGCAGGGGCGAGCGCGAGTGCTGGCGCGGCCTATGCTCGGATCGCGATGGCGCGTGTGGAGAAGGCAGCCCGGGGAGAGCTGATGCGCCGGCGCCGCGAGTCGGTGCCGGAGATCAGCTACCCGCCACAGTTGCCTGTCACGGCCCACCGCGACGAGCTGCTCGCGGCGATCGCCTCAAACCAGGTGCTGATCGTCGCCGGTGAGACCGGCTCGGGCAAGAGCACGCAGCTGCCGAAGCTCTGCCTGGAGCTCGGGCGCGGGGTGCGCGGCACGATCGCACACACCCAGCCCCGGCGGATCGCCGCGAGGACGATCGCGCAGCGGATCGCCGATGAGCTGGGCGTGGCGCTCGGCGGTGCGGTCGGCTACGCGGTCCGGTTCGACGACCGCGGCTCGGCTGAGACGCTCGTGCGCGTGGTGACCGACGGCCTGCTGCTGGCCGAACTTCGCCGCGACCCGCTGCTGCGCCGCTACGACACGGTGATCGTCGACGAGGCCCACGAGCGCTCGCTGAACATCGACTTTCTGCTCGGCTGCCTGCACCGCATCCTGCCCCGGCGTCCCGACCTCAAGCTGATCATCACCAGCGCCACGATCGAGCCGCAGCGCTTCAGCGCCCACTTCGGCGACGCGCCGATCGTCGAGGTCTCGGGCCGCACCTACCCGGTCGAGGTTCGCTACCGCCCGCCGGGCGAGGATGAGGAGCTGCTCGACGCGCTCGCCGACACGGTCGCAGAGCTGCTCGACGAGGGTGACGGGGACCTGCTGGCGTTCCTCTCCGGCGAGCGCGAGATCCGTGACGCGGCGGAGCTCCTGGCTGGCCGGCTCGGCCCCCAGGTCGAGGTCCTGCCGCTCTACTCGCGCCTGGCGACCGCTGAGCAGCAGCGTGTGTTCGCGCGCCGGCCAAGCGGGCCGACGGGCAGGCGTGTGGTTCTGGCGACCAACGTCGCCGAGACCTCGGTGACGGTGCCGGGCATCCGCTACGTGGTCGACACCGGGCTCGCACGCGTCTCGCGCTACAGCGCGCGGCTGAAGGTGCAGCGCCTGCCGGTGGAGCCGATCTCACAGGCGTCCGCCGACCAGCGCGCGGGGCGCTGTGGGCGCGTCGCAGACGGTGTCTGCGTGCGGCTCTACTCGCAGGAGGACCACGCCGCGCGTCCGGCCTTCACCGACCCCGAGATCCTGCGCACGAACCTCGCCAGCGTGATCCTGCAGATGGCCGCGCTGGGGCTCGGAGATATCGAGCGCTTCCCGTTTTTGGATCCGCCGGACCGCCGCCAGGTGCGTGACGGCGTCGCCCTGCTGCACGAGCTGCACGCGCTGGACCCGGCTGCGCCGGTGCCGCTCACGCCGCTCGGGCGCAGGCTCGCGCGGCTGCCACTGGACCCGCGGTTGGGGCGCATGGTGATCGAGGCTGACCGCCTCGGCTGCACGCGCGAGGTGATCGTGATCGCCGCCGGCCTCTCGATTCAGGATCCCCGCGAGCGCCCGAGTGAACAGCGCGCCCAGGCCGATCAGCTGCACGCCCGCTTTTTGGATCGCACATCGGACTTCATCGGCCTCTTGAACCTCTGGAACCACCTGTCCGGCCTCGAGCAGGAGCTCTCGCGCTCGCAGCTGCGCCGCCGCTACCGCGCCGAGTTCCTGCACTACCTGCGCGTGCGCGAATGGCAGGACCTCGTCGCGCAGGTCAAGGACGCGGCTGGCGAGATCGGCCTGCGGCTCAACGAGGCGCCCGCCAAACCGGCGGAGATCCATGCGGCGCTGCTCTCCGGGCTGCTGTCGCACATCGGCCTGCGAGATGGCGCCGGACGCGAGTACACGGGCGCCCGTGGCGCGCGCTTTGCGATCGCGCCGGGGTCGGCGCTAGCGCGCCGCGGACCGGCCTGGGTGATGGTCGCAGAGCTCGTCGAGACCAGCCGCCTGTGGGGCAGGATCGCCGCACCGGTTGAGCTGCGGCGGATTGAGGGCCTGGCCGCGCATCTGGTCAAGCGCTCCCATGGCGAGCCCCGCTGGTATCGCCGGCGCGCTGCCGTGGTCGCGCCCGAGCGCGTGACGCTCTACGGCCTGCCGATTGTCAGCTCGCGCACGGTCCAGTACGGGCGGATCGACCCGGAGGCCGCGCGCGCGCTGTTCATCCGTCACGCGCTGGTTGAGGGTGACTGGGACCAGCGCCACGAGTTCATGCGCGAGAACGAGCAGCGCGTCGCGGAGGTCGAGGCGCTCGAGGCGCGGCTGCGCCGCCGCGACCTGCTGGCCGACGAATCGGTGCGCGAGGAGTTCTTCGCGCAGCGGCTTCCCGCCGAGGTGGTTGGCGGGCGCGAATTTGACCGCTGGTGGCGCCAGGCGCGGCGCTCAGATCCGGCGCTGCTTCACTACCCGATTGAGCTCCTGATCAGGGGCGAGGTCGCACCCGACCGCGCAGGTCGGCCGTCACGCTGGCGGCAGGGGACCACGGAGCTTGCGCTCTCCTACCGCTTCGACCCCGGCGCGGCCGCCGACGGGGTGACGGTGCACGTGCCGCTCGAGCTGCTTGGTGCGGTGCGCGAGGAGGGCTTTGAGTGGCTCGTGCCGGCCCTGCGCGAGGAGCTCGTGGTGGCGCTGCTGCGCTCGCTGCCCAAGCGCCTGCGCACCCAGCTGGTGCCGATCCCCGACACCGCCGCCGCGCTGCTGGCGGCGGTCAGGCCGCGCTCGGGGCCGCTGCTCGAGGTGCTGGCCGACGCGGTCCTGCGATTGCGGGGGGTCGCGATCGGTGCCGGCGACTGGTCGCTTGAGGCGCTGCCGGCCCACCTGCGGATGAGCTTCGCGATCGAGGACGAGGCTGGTGGCGTGCTCGTCTCAGGGCCATCGCTTACGGCGCTGCGCGAAGAGCTGCGCCCGGTCCTGATGGCGCGGGTGACGCGCGCGGTGCCGGAGCTCGAGCGCCACGGGATGCGTGACTTCGATCTGGTCGCACTGCCCCGCACCGTCGCGCTCGCCGGTGGGCTCGTCGGCTACCCGGCGCTCGTCGACGAGAGCGAGCTGGCCGGTGTGGCGATCCTCGACAGCGCCGAGCGGCAGGCGGCGAGCATGGTGCGTGGCACACGGCGCCTGTTGCTGCTGACCGTCCCCTCACCGCGCGGCTGGGTCGGCGCCCAGCTCGGTGCGCAGCTGACGCTCACCCTGGCCACGGCGCCGCACGGCTCTCTGGACGCTGTCATGGCGGATGCGGTGAACGCCGCGTTGGACGCGTTGATCGGAAGCGGTGGCGGGCCGGCGTGGGATGCCGTCGGCTTTGCGGCGCTGCGCGAGCACGTCCGTGGCGAGCTTCGCCCCGCCACGCTCGCGGTCCTGCAGGCCCTGGGCGCGATTCTCGACGCGGCCCGGGCTGTGCGCGCGGCGCTGGCGTCGCTGCCCGCCAGCGCCGCGCTCGCGCCCGCGCGCGAGGACGTTGCCCGCCAGCTCGGCCGGCTGGTCTACCCGGGCATGCTCGCAGCCAGCGGTATGGCGCGCCTGGGTGATGTTGAGCGCTACCTGCGGGCGGCGCTCTGGCGGCTCGAGCGCCTG
>JAJZID010000127.1:5352-6121 GCA_021810705.1 Actinomycetes bacterium | reverse complement strand
CGACCTGCGCGAGGCGCTCGGCTGTGTTGAGGCCGTGGATGCCGAGCGCATCCTCGCGCTGATCGACGAGGCCGAGATTCAGGCCGAGTACGAGCGCGACAAGGCGCTCACGCGCACCGCCGCCGGTTCGCCCACCGAGCTGCAGGGCAAGGCCGGCAACAGCGACGGCCAGGTCCGCTACACGGCCCCCTCGGTGGTTTTCACGCGCGCCGCTGACGGGCTGCGCCTGGAGGCGGGCGGGATGCAGCCGGTTGAGGCCTACGACGTGCTGGTCGCAAACCTGGACCCGACGCTTGAGCGCCGCGACCCGCCCACGGACACGGGCGAGCTGATCGAGCGCTTCACGCTCGGCCTCACCACCGCGGAGGTGGCCGCGATCCTGGCGCCCAACAACGCGCTGCCCGACCGGCAGGCCGCCGAGCGGGCGCTGCTCGAGCTGGTTTCAGAGGGCCGCGCGCAGCGCCACCCGCTCGGCGATGATGCGCTCTGGACCGTGCCGGGCGGACAGCGCCCGCCACGCCTAAAGCGCGCGCTGACGGGCGTGGCGGCCAGCGGGCCGCAGGCCGCCAGCTGACCAGGGGCGGGCCTAGAATCGGAGCGGTATGCCGTCTCCGTTCACGAATGTCGCGGTGGCTCGCGCGGCCAAGCGCCTGCCGCTGCTGCGCCGCCTGCCGCTGGTTGAGCTGGTGCTGATCGCCGAGCTTGCGATGCTCGCAAAGACGCACTTTGAGCGGCTCACGCCGGCGGAGCGCCGGCGCCTGGTGCTGCT
>JAJZID010000127.1:1300-5342 GCA_021810705.1 Actinomycetes bacterium | reverse complement strand
GCTTTTGCGCGAGGCGCGCGGGCGCCCCGCCAGCCTCAGCGGTCAGCGCCACGACGAGTTTCAGGCGCTCGTGGCCAAGCTCGAGCCACGGGTGCTGATCAACGAGGCGGCCAGACGCTTCTCGCCGCTCGGTCCCTGGCGTCCCTGAGTCAGGCTGAGATTGGGATGTGGCCGGGCTGGGCCGCCACGCGCGCAAGCCACGCCCGGATCGCCGGGTACGGGCTCAGGTCAAAGCCGCCCTCGGCCGCCACGTGGGTGTAGCCGTAGAGGCTGATGTCGGCGACGCTGTAGCGGCCCGCGACCAGGAAATCGCGGCCCTGGAGGCCGCGCTCGAGCGCGTCAAGGCCCCTGCGGCCCGCCTGGTGCTTCTGCTGCCAGGCGCTGTCCGGCTGCTGCACCCCGAACAGCCGCCAGAAGCGACAGACCGCGAGGTTGGGCTCGATCTCGTACTGCTCGAAGAACTGCCAGGCGAGCACCTGCTGGCGCTCGTAGCGGTCCTGCGGCAGGTACGGCGTGTCCTCGGCCAGGTAGTCGATGATCGCGTTTGACTCAAACAGCGCGCGGCCGTCGTCGAGCACCAGCACCGGAACCCTCAGGACGGGTGTGAGCTGGCCGATCACCGCCGGCCGGTCGCTGCGGTCAAGGACATCCAGCTCGTGGCGCTCCAGGTCGAGCCCGAGCTGCGCGGCCAGCAGCCTCACCTTGTAGCAGTTGCCAGAAGCCGTGTTGTCGTAGAGCAGCAAGGTTGGCTCAGTAGCCGCCAGCGGCCGTGAGCTGCGCACCGCCGACGCGCTGGCCGGGCGGCGGCATGGTGCCGGGCACGGCCGGACCCTGGAAGTGGATGAAGCTCGACGGCCACGGCTCCCAGGCGGGGCCGCGGCTGATCTGCTCCCACTCAAAGCCGTCGGTGGCTGTGCCCATGCCGCTCTGTGACACGTCGATGTAGCTCGCGCCCGGGCCGACCGCCTCCACCACCGCGACGTGGCCAAAGCCTCCCATCCCGGGCGCGTCCGCCGCCCACACCGCGACCGATCCGACGGTGGGGGTCTGGTTGACCGGGATGCCGGCGCTCGCGGCGTTGGCCGCCCACTGGTAGGCGTCTCCCAGCAGCAGAGCTGGCTCGGGCACACCGTAGAGCTGCGACTCGACGTAGGCGGCGTAGTTGGTGCAGTTGATGCCCGCATACATGCGCCACCACGACTGCCCGGCCGCGTTCTGGTAGCCGTTGGTCGTGAAGGCTCCGCGCGAGCAGCCGCTGTATCCGGCGCAGAGCTCGAGGCCGTCAGCCCGCGCGACGGCGCTCATCACGAGCAGGCTGGCGGCGAACGTGAGCGCCAGCACGGCAGCGATCCGCAAGCTTGCGGCGCGCAGACGCGCGACGCCCCCCTCGAGCCTTGCTGTCATCGGCGCATATAGAAGCGCATCGCGCGGCGGAATGCGCTGCGCAGATAAATCCGCCCTGTTCGTGGGTGCTTTCTTGCAGGTGCAGCGGGGTGTGCGCAGAAATGGCCCCTTGAGCGCCGAGGCGCCGCCAGACCCGGACGCAGCCAGAGATCCTTGCACAGCCCCAAGCGAACCATCGAGACCGACGTCTGCGTCGTTGGCGGTGGTGTCATCGGGGTCGCCCACGCCCTTGCCGCGCGGCGCCGAGGGCTTGGCGTGGTGCTCCTGGAGCAGGACGCCCGTGCGCAGGCTGCCAGCGTGAGGCACTCAGGGCACCTGTTCTTCACGGCGCTCGCCGGCGCTGACACCGATGCGGTCTCACTGGCCCCACGCGAGCTGTGGCTGGAGCTCGCACGCCGCTGCGGCGCGCGGGTCGGCAGGGACGGCACCATCATCCTGGCGCGCAGCCGCGAGGAGCTCGAGGTCATGGAGGCGGTCGCGAGCGAGCGTCCCGGCCGCGCGCGCATGCTCACGCGTCGCGAGGCGACCGCGCTGCTGCCCGCGGCCGGGGATCGGATCCTGGGGGCGCTCTTCGGCCTCACCGATCTGCTGGTCGATCCACGGTCGATCACCGCCGCACTGACGCGCCTGCTGGCAAACGACGCACAGGCACGGGTCGAGTTCCGCGCACACGTTCATGCGGTCGGCGGCGGGATGGTGCAGGCCGGCCCGTTGAGCGTCCGCGCAGGCAACGTGATCGTGTGTCCAGGCGCCGAGGACCACGGTCTGCTGGCGGCGCTGCCGGCAGCTGAGCAGCTCGTCCCCGAAACGGTGCAGATGCTCCGTCTCGCGCGCTCGCACCCGCTTCCGGCTGCGATCACCACGGGCATCGCGCTGCTCGAGCATCCCGCCTTCGCCGAGGCGCCGGGCGCCGAGGCGCTGCGCACGCGCCTTGAGCTGGAGCGTCCAGGACAAGTCGAACATGGTGTGGCGCCGCTGCTTGCGCCGCTGGCCGACGGTGGCCTGATCGTCAGTCAGGCACGCTCGCCCGCGCGGGGTCGTGCGCCGTTTCGCTCCGAGCGCCTGGACGCGCTGCTGCTCGAGGCAACGGGAGCGCTGCTCGGCTGCGACCTGGAGGTGCGTGAGCGCTGGACGCTGCGCGCGCTGCGTGATTGCGCCGATCCGGCCGGTGCGCAGGACTTCCACATCCGCGCGCCGGAAAGCGGTGTGCGCGTTGTGCGCGCGCTCAGCCAGCGTGCGCTGGCGCTGTGTCACTGGCAGGCTGAGAAGACACTGGGCGAGCTCCTGGATGCGCCCGCACCGCCGACCCCGCCCGTGGCGCCGGTGCTGACCGTCACCGACCTGCGCGCACACGCCGACGCCTTCAGATCTCGACCGGGCCGCTCAGTCTGACGGGGGCGCCGGGCGAGGGCGGCGCGCTGGTCTCGGTGGGCAGGCGGCCGAGCGGGCGCTGAAGCCAGGCGACATCCCGCCAGGCGCCCGCCTTCCAGCCGACGTTGCAAAACACACCAACGTCCGCGAAGCCAAGGCTGTGGTGGAGCCTTATGCTTGCCGGGTTGGGCAGCGCCACGCCGGCCAGCAGCTGCCTGTAGCCCTGCTGCTCGAGCAGCGCAAAGAGCGTGCGGTACAGGTGCGTGGCCAGGCCCGCACGGTGATGCTGCGCGGCGACGTAGACGCTGACCTCGGCGCTCCAGCGGTAGGCGGGACGCTCGCGGTGGGGGCCGGCGTAGGCGAAGGCCGCGAGCTCGTCGTCTGCCTCGGCCACCAGGAACGCGTGCGTACGCAGAATGCGCGTGATCCGCAGTGCGAACTCGTCAACGGTGGGCGGCACCTCCTCGAAGCTGGTCGCGCCGGCACTCACGTGCGGCGCGTAGATCGCAAGACAGGCGCCTGCGTCCTGTGGCCGGGCGGCTCTGATCAGCACCCGGTGATTATCGCCTGCGCCGCGCGCGGGCCGACCCGGCTCACCGCTGTAAAGTCGCGCCCGTGCAACGCAGGTTTGACATCGTCCTGTTCGGCGCCACGGGCTTCACCGGCGCCCTGACCGCCGCGTACCTGGTGGCCAACGCGCCGCCCGGCGCGAAGCTCGCGCTGGCCGGCCGCAGCCCACAGCTGCTCGAGGCGCTCGCCGCCAGGCTCGGCAACCCTGCGGTGGGGCTGATGGTCGCCGACGTCAGCGACCCCGAGTCGATCGCCGCGCTGGCCCAGTCAACCCGCGTGGCGATCTCCACCGTTGGCCCCTACCTGACCCACGGTGAGCCGCTCGTGGCCGCCTGCGCCGCCGCCGGCACCGATTACCTGGACATCAGCGGCGAGTCCGAGTTCGTCGATCTGATGTATCTGCGCTACCACGAGCAGGCGCGCGAGACCGGCGCGCGGCTCGTGCACTCCTGTGGGTACGAGTCAATCCCCTTCGACCTCGGGGCGCTGTTCACCGTGAGCCGGCTCTCCGCAGACGAGCCGGTCGCGCTGGCGGGCTTTGGCCTGTCCAACGGCTCCATCTCCGGCGGCACGCTGCGCTCGGCCGTCAATGCGCTGGCGCGCTTTCAGGAGGCGGGCCGTGTCTCGCGTCAGCGTCGCGCGATCGAGCGCCACGCCCCCGATGGCATGATCGCCGAGGGGCGCACGGTGCGCAGCG
>JAJZID010000127.1:0-1290 GCA_021810705.1 Actinomycetes bacterium | reverse complement strand
TGGTCGGGGGCTGGGTTATCCCGGCGCCGCTGATCGACGCCCGCCACGTGCTGCGCAGCGCGCGGCTCGACAGCGCCTACGGCCCCGAGTTCACCTACGCGCACTACGTCGTGACCCGTCGGCTGGGGCGCACCATCGCGCTCTACGCAGGGCTGCCGGTGCTGCTCACGCTGGCGCAGTTCGGGCCGAGCAGACGACTGGTGCTCGCCTACCGCAAGGCCGGTCAGGGACCGAGCGCGGAGCGCCGGGCCCGCTCGCGCTTCAAGGTCACCTTCGTCGCGGACCACGGGCCGCCAAGGCATCGCCGGCGGCTGGTCACATCCGTCTCCGGGGGAGACCCTGGTTATGACGAGACCGCCAAGATGCTCGGCGAGTCAGCCCTCGCCCTGGCCTTTGACGATCACCTGCCGTCACGGGGCGGCGGACAGCTGACGCCCGCCCTGGCGCTGGGGCAGCCGCTGATTGACCGCCTGCAGCGCGCCGGCATCCGCTTTGAGGTGCTCTCCGACGAGGGCTGAGCAGTTATATTGCTCATATCCCACGGGCGTAAGGTCTGCCTGAATGCGTGTTCTGGTGGTAGAAGACGAGCGGCGACTGGCTGACGCCATCGCCCGCGGCCTGCGCCGCGAGGGCATCGCCGTTGACCTGTCAGGCGACGGCCAGGACGCACTGGCAAAGGCCCGCGTCGTGCGCTACGACGTGATGGTCCTTGACCGCGACCTGCCCAAGCTGCACGGCGACGAGGTGTGCCGCGCGCTGCGCAGCGAGCGGCCCCAGACCGCGATCATCATGCTGACCGCGGCGGGCGAGCTCTCAGACGTCGTCGAGGGGCTCTCGCTGGGCGCCGACGACTACATGGCCAAGCCCTTTCGCTTCGCCGAGCTGGTGGCCCGGATCCGGGCGCTCAGTCGCCGCACAGCCACGATCCGCCCGCCGGTGCTGCGCCATGGCGACATCGAGCTTGACCCCGGCAGGCGCAGCGTCACGCGCGGCGGCGAACCGATCGAGCTCGCCCGCAAGGAGCTTGCGGTGCTGGAGGCGCTGATGGTGGCCGATGGCGCGACCGTCTCGGCCGAGGAGCTCCTGGAACGCGTCTGGGACGAGCACACCGATCCGTTCACCAACGTCGTGCGGATGACGATCATGACGCTGCGGCGTAAGCTCGGTGAGCCGTCGGTGGTCGAGACGGTCATTGGCGTTGGCTACCGTATGGCGTAGCGATGAGGCTTAGGGCCCGCACCATCCGGTTGCGACTGACCCTGATCTACGGTGGCGTCTTTTTGATCAGCT
>JAJZID010000126.1 GCA_021810705.1 Actinomycetes bacterium | reverse complement strand
TCAGACCGGCACGGTCAGCGACCTGGTCGATGAACTCGGCTTTTGTCACTTCTTTCCTCCTTCGAGGTGGTAGGAAGCGCCGAAGCTAACACGATTTGCGGACGGTTCGTGGGAAACGGACGCTTTGCCGGGTCAGACGGCGCCGTCGGACAGCCCGCCGAAGCCCTCCAGATAGCATGCTCGGAGCGTGCGACTGAAGCGCCTTGCATGGCTACTCACGACCCTCGGCTGCCTGTTGGCGGCCCTGGTGGTGTTCCTGCGGGGAGACGATGGCTACGCGGCTGTGGCCGTCGCGGTGGCGCTCTCCGCAGCGATCAATCTGTTCTGAACGCCCTGGGGCCACCTGACCGCTCTGGGGTCCGGTCGCTTGTCAGGAACTGTGCAGGGACCGCTGACCAGGCCGCACGCGGTCCTCGGGCTCCAGGTGCACCAGCACATCCGCGCCGCCGAGCGTCGCAGCGATCTTGTCCTGCAGCTCGTGCGCCACACGGTGCGCCTGCTCCAATGAGGTGCCGCGGCGGAACTGCAGGTGCACGTCCACGTAGCGCTTCGAGCCGCTGCTCCGCGTGCGCAGCTCATGAAAGCCGATCACGCAGTCGGCACTGAGCGCCTCGATCGCCTGCGTGATCGCGGCCGTCTCGGCCGCCGGCAGCGACTGATCAACCAGCACCTCTCCGGAGCGCACCAGCAGACGCACCCCGGTGGCGAGGATCGACGCTGCCACCAGCAGCGCCGCCGCTGGGTCGATCCACTGCGCGCCGGTGACCTTCACGAGCACGAGCGCGACCAACACGACCAGAGAGCTCGCGGCGTCGGTGCGCAGGTGGGCGGCGTCGCCCTGCAGCGCCGGCGAGCCGGTGCGCTGGCCGCCGCGCGCAACGACTGTTGACACGATCAGATTGGCAACGGCCGAGAACGCGATCACCGCGATGCCGACACCCAGCAGCTTCGTGTGACCACCGTTGATCAGCCTGCGCACCGCCTCAAACGCGATCACGACCGAGCCAACAAGGATCAGGATCGCCTCAAACGCAGCGGCCAGGTTCTCGACCTTCTCGTGCCCGTAGCTGTGGCGCTCGTCGGCCGGCTCGTCCGCCACGCGCACCGATGCGAGCGCCACCAGCGAGGCGATCAAATCGATGCTGGAGTGGACCGCCTCGGTGAGAATCGCCACCGAAGCGGTGAGCGTGCCCGCGACCACCTTGAGCAGGATCAACACCGTGTTTGAGGCGACCGACAGGCTGGCCGTCCGCTGCTTCATCCTGCGCCTGGCCTTACCGGCTCGGTCCGTCTGCGCCCGCGAGATACCAGCGGGCGAACCTGGTCACCGCGGCCGCGCGGTGACTGATCGCATCCTTCTGCGCGCCGGTGAGCTCTGCCATCGTGCGCCGCCGGTCGGCATCCGGCTCAAAGACCGGGTCGTAGCCAAAGCCACCATCCCCCCGCGCGCCGGCTGCCATGTGGCCTGGGCACTCGCCGATGAAGGTCCGCTCCACGGTGCCGTCGACGAACGCCAATGCGCACACGTAGCGCAGACGACCGCCGGCCGGGACCGCGGCGATCAGCTTGGCGAGGTTCTGCGCGTCGGTCGCCTGCTCGCCGGCGTAGCGGGCCGAGCGCACGCCGGGCCGGCCGCCAAGCGCCGCGGCCTCGATGCCCGAGTCGTCGGCGATCACCGGGCAGCGGAGCTGGCGCGCCGCCGCGCGTGCCTTGATCAGCGCGTTGGCGGCGTAGCTGTCGCCGTCCTCTGGCGGCAGCGAGAGCTCCGGTGGGATCGCCCTGACGGTGATCCCGAACGGTGCCAGCAGACGCCCAAACTCATCGATCTTGTGGCGGTTGCCCGTCGCCAGCGTCAGCTCAGACATCGCAGACGGCCCCTCGTCCGCTAGCCGGCTTGCACCGCGGCGCTCTGCGCCGCGCGCAGAGCCACCACCCCGGTCTCGGCCAGCGCCAGGAGCCGGTCGAGGTGGGCCCGTGACAACGGCGTGCGCTCCGCGGTCGCCTGCACCTCGACCAAGCCGCCGTCGCCGGTCATCACAACGTTGGCATCCACCTCGGCGCGGGAGTCCTCGGCGTAGTCGAGGTCGAGCAGCGGTTGACCGTCCAGCACGCCCGCGGAGATCGCCGCGACGCGGCCGTTCAGCGGGGTGCTTGCAATCTTGCCCTCACGCAGCAGTCGCAGGACGGCCAGCTCCAGAGCCACCATCCCGCCGGTGATCGACGCGCAACGTGTGCCACCGTCGGCCTGCAGGACGTCGCAATCGACATAGATCGTGCGCTCGCCGAGCGCCGCGAAGTCGACCACGCCACGCAACGAGCGGCCGATCAGCCGCTGAATCTCGACGGAGCGCCCGTCTGACCTGCCGCTTGCGATGTCGCGCGGCTTGCGCTCGCCGGTCGAGGCCGGCAGCATCGCGTATTCGGCCGTCACCCAGCCACGGCCCTTGCCGGCCAGCCAGCGGGGCACGCTCTCCTGCACCGAAGCCGTACAGATCACCCTGGTCTCCCCGATCGAGATCAGCGCCGAGCCGGTGGCGGTGCGCACGAACCCCGGCTCGATACTCACCGGTCGCAGGGCGTCGGCGCCACGCCCATAGCTTCGCTCGCTCATCGCTGGGAGATTACGGCTCGGCCACGTCACTGGCCACGGCGGGCCACAGCTCCGCCAGGCGCTCCCGCGCCTCGAGCGCCAGCGGGTCGACGGCGAGGGCGGCCACCAGGGCGTCCGGCGAAGCGGGCGGGGCAGCGAGGGTCTCCATCGTGAGCGCCACGCTGCGGGCGAGCGCGTCCACCGCATAGCCGCCTTCGAGCACGCAGCCCACCGGTACCGCAAGCTCGTGGGCGAGATCGCGCACCAGCGCCGCCATCGCGCCAAAGCCGGCATCGGAGACCCTGCAGTCCGCGAGTGGGTCTTCGGCGTGGGCGTCATAGCCGGCGCTGACCAGCACCAGCTCGGGGAGGTATGAGCGCGCTATCGGGATGGCGACGTCGCGCACCAGCGAGACGAACGCATCGTCGCCTGAGCCAGCCGGGACGGGCAGGTTGACGCTGTAGCCATAGCCACGTCCGGAACCCAGCTCGTAGGTGGCGCCGCTGCCCGGGTACAGCGGCATCTGGTGGATCGAGATCAGCAGGACCGCGTCGGTGTCCCAGAAGATCTCGCTGGTCCCGTTGCCGTGGTGCACGTCCCAGTCCAGCACCAGCACACGTCTGATCCCGAGCGTTTCAAGCGCGTAGCGGGCCGCCACGGCGACGTTGTTGAACAGGCAGAAACCCATCGCGCGGGTGGCGGTCGCGTGGTGGCCCGGTGGCCTGTGGGCGCTGAAGCCGACCTGGCCAGGACCCCCGGCAACCAGGCGACGCACGAGCTCGATGGCGCCACCGCAGGCGTGCAGCGCCGCCCGGAAGGAGCCGACACTGAGCACCGTATCGGGGTCGAGCTGCCCCCCACCCGCGGACGCCATGGCGGCGATCCGGTCGATGTGAGCAGGGCTGTGAACCAGCTCCAGCTCGGCCCGGCTCGCCGCGGGCGAGCTCACGGCCTGATAGCCGCACCAGTCGCGTTCTTGCAGCAGCGACTCGATCGCCTCGATGCGCGCAGAATGCTCCGGATGAGCGCCCGTGTCGTGCTCACGGGAGGCACCATGCGAGAGGAATACAGGCTCGCGCACCATCACCGCATACCGTAACAGTGCTGACGTTCGCGGCCGCTCGCGCACCGGACGGGCTGACAGCGCTTGGACACCGGCGGTAAGCTTCCGAGCGGACCGGACTGGAGGGGCCAAAAAGGAGTCGCCGTCGCATGTATACCTTCAGTCGAGCGATCTATCGCGAGCTCTGCGCCGAGATCGTGGAGGACTCTCTCGCGCAGCCGCACGCCAATCACGAGCGTGTGCTGCGCGCCTGCGAAGCAGCGGTGGAGCGACTGGCAACCGACCGGCACTACTTTGCCCGGCCGGCGCGCTCGCTGTTCGCTGACATTCGCATCTACTTCCCGCTCACCGCTCAGGGACGGGTGTGGAGGGTGGTCGAGCGCTACATGACCTTCGCCGACGAGTTCCTGCGCAGCCAGGAGCCGAGCGGCTTCGACATCAACGGCAATCCGGTCCAATGCCGCGCCAGCACGCGCAAGGGCACCCCGTGCCAGCGCACGCCGCTGCCGCACAACGGCTACTGCCCCTCCCACCAGCACCTGGCCGAGACCGAGGAGCTGCACGAGTACGAGCAGCTCGAGGCGGCCTGAATCGCGCCGGGCGCACGAACGATGCGACCGCGACCAGGAACCCGGCTGGCGTTTGGCGTATTTCCAGCCGGATTTTGCGATTCTGTGAATCAGGCATAGAATCGGGTGGCGCCCGGCGTGTAGCTCTTCGGCGGGCCGCTATCACAACCCTGACGACCTGACGAACATCAACAATGCCGATTGCTTTCAAAGAATGGGCGGTCACCGTCCGCGCGCTCGCTGAGGGAGAGCAACTGCTGACGCTCCGCAAGGGCGGTGTCCGTGAACCGGACAAACACTTCCAGCTGGAGCATGACCGCTTCTTTCTGTACCCCACGTTTGACCATCAGCGCACCGACCTGGTACGCGAATCGCACCGCCCGGAACTGGCCCGGGCTCTTGAGGAGGGGGTCTGGAGCGACGGCGAACCGTCCGCGGCAGCGATGCTGCGTGGCGTTCACATCAGCCAGCCCGACCGTGTGCGCATCCGCGCCTGGGCCGAGGTGGCCGCTCACTACACAATCACCGACCGCCGCGCGGTCGACGCGCTCACACCGTTTCACGTGTGGACGGCCGACTACGCGGAGCAGCGCTTCGACTGGAAGCGCCGCCACCCGTTGCACGTGGTGGTGCTCCGTACCCACCGGATCCCGCGACCGGTGACGGTCAAGGTTCGCGACGAGTACGGTGGCTGCCGCTCCTGGCTGGAGATCACGCGCGACCTCCCCTTCGAGGGAACGCCAGTGCTCTCCGACGAGGAGTTCGAGCGCGCGTCGGAGGAGATCGCCGCGATCGCCGCGGGCGATCGTCAGCCGGTTCTCGTATAGGCGCTGGGTAACCAGCGCCACTGGCGCTGGGGGTGGCCCGCTGGCCACCCCCAGCTCGCCCAGCTGCCCGTTTGATGGACGTTTGTCACCCGGCAGGGGACCCAAGCGTCCATCAAACCCGATCAGATGATCCTGAGCTCGGCCTCCTGCACGGCGCCGTCGCGGATCGTGTAGGCGCGCAGCTCGGGCTCGGGTGTGCCGGTCCCGACAATCGCATAGAGCGAGTCGGGGTAGAAGGCCAGGTTGATGTCGGTCTGCGACGGGTAGGGGGCGCTGCGCGTGTGCGAGTGATAGATGATGCCCGGCTCCAGGCCGGCAGCGTCGATGCGCATCATCTCGCGGTAGAGCTCGCCGCTGTCCATCTCGTAGCGCAGCGGGCTGTGCGCGGTGTTCTCCATGCGGATCACCTCGACCGCCTCGCCGTCACGGCAGGCGACCAGGCCACAGCACTCGTCGGGCGCGTCAGCGAGCGCGTGGGCGATGATCTCGTCGTGCAGCGCGCGCGAGATCCTCATCGCCGCCCGCCAGGTCCGCCGCGGGTTACCACCAGACCGTCGAGTCGAGGTTCTCGAGCTCGTGCAGCGGCCGCGTATAGATGCCTGAGGAGAAGTACTTGCTGCCGTCGTCGCAGGCGATGAAGACGACGTTGCCCTCATCGAGCTCGCTGGCGATACGGACCGCCACGCGCGCGATCGCGCCGGTGGACACGCCGACGAACAGCTGCTCCTCGTCGAGCAGCTTGCGCGTCCAGGTGATCGCGTCGCGGTTGGTGACGAAGATCTTGCGGTCGAGCAGCGACAGGTCGATGATCGGCGGGATGAAGCCGTCGTCGAGTGAGCGCAGCCCCTGTACCGGCTCACCCTGCATCGGCTCGGCCGCGACGATCTTGACCTTGTCGCCGAACTCCTCCTTGAGCCTGCGGCCGTTGCCCATCAGCGTGCCACCGGTTCCCAGCCCCGCCACGAAGGCACTGACCTCGTCGAGCTCCTCGAGGATCTCGAGCGCGGTCCCGTTGTAGTGGGCGTTCGGGTTGGCCTCGTTGCCGTACTGGTAGGGCATGTAGTAGTCGGGATTCTTGGCGGCCAGCTCGAGCGCCATCTCAACCGCGCCG
>JAJZID010000125.1 GCA_021810705.1 Actinomycetes bacterium | reverse complement strand
CGACGACCGCATGGCCGATGCGGCCCGCACTTTCGGTTGGACCGTAGTCGGGCCAAGCTGAGCCGCCGCCGGTCCTGCAACCAGCACGACAGAGGTATCTCGACCGTCCCGCCAACATGCGCCCTTCGCGCGGATTCGATGGGGGTCCCTTGACGCCGCCGCGGGTACGCGCCACAATTGTGGCGTGACTACTGAGCCGCTTCGTGCCGTGCGCGACCATCTCTCGGAGATCGTCGACCGTGTCGAGCGCGAACACGACCGCGTCGTGATCACGCGTAATGGCCGGGACGCGGCCGTCTTGATGAGCGCAGCAGATCTGGCAGAGCTAGAGGAGACGCTGTCAGTCCTCAGCGATCCAGAAGCACTGGCTGACATCCGCGAGGCTGACGCCGCGTACGCCCGCGCCGACGTGGTTCGCGGCGTCGACACGGTCCGTGCGCTGCGGCCGTGAGCGCGGACGACGTTTACGAGCTAGTCGTCACACCACCTGCCGCGAGGGCTATCGCCGAGCAACTCCCCGAGTCAGTCGCAGCGGCCGTCATCGAGTTCATGACCAGCAGCCTGGTCCGGGAACCGCGCAGGGTCGGTAAGCAGCTGCGTCGTGAACTGGCTGGCATCTGGTCGGCTCGCCGTGGCACCTACCGCGTCCTCTACCGAATCCGAGAAGACCGACGTGAGGTCATCGTGCTGCGCATCGAACACCGCAGCGACGTATGCCGACCTCGGTAGCGGCCCTCCCAATCGCGCTTTCCGTGTTCGACGCGCATCTTGCACCCCGCGCCCTGAGACGTGCTTCGCGCGGATTCCACGTCAGACCGGCCAACGCATTGAAGAACCGGCCCAGCCCAGCCGAAGCGAGGTTCGCGCGTCGGGGACCGCTTCGCTCCCGCTGAGGATCTCGCTTCGCTCGATTGAGATGACGCGGCGCGAGTCGCCGTGTCGATCGGCCAATCTGTGTCCGCCTGCGACCGCTCAGACAACTTCAATCCAGCCATACACTCCACGCACTAGGTGCAGATGTCCAAGATGTCCGCCGGCACATCGGCATCCGGTTGGTCGCAGATCGAGCCGGACCACCTGCCGCTCAAGCGAGCGAGTGACAGGCCCGCGCGAAGATGGCCAACCACGGTGAAGCGAGCGCTGATGTGGGCAGACGCGCTCGCCGAATGTGCCTCAACCTTCTGCGAGACGCGCAGATGACCAACGCCGAAAGCGACGCCCAGACCCTTCAAATGTTGTACGGCCGTGTTGTACAAAACCGAGATCGGCCCTCACGACAGGTGCCGCCGACAAGAAAAACCCCGCGGTTAGCAGGGTTTTTCTGCAAGCGGCTGAAGAGACTCGAACTCTCGACCTTCTGCATGGCAAGCAGACGCTCTAGCCAACTGAGCTACAGCCGCGTGGGTCGCTCAGTATAGCTGCGGAGGCAATTGCGCGGTCGCCGGCCAGGCGCGGATGGTCTCCCGCTCCAGGTGAACCAGGCACGCCTCGCCCGGGGCGCTCACGAGGGGCTTGTCGGTGCGCGATGTCAGCTCGATCCCCGTGTCGAGCGTGGCCGTTACCTCCACGTGGCTGCCGAGATCGATGAGGTCGGTGACGGTGCCTGGTAGCGCAGGGTGCGTATCCGGATCTGCCGGTCGCTGCGCGTAACCGGAGCCGAGCACGATCACGCGCTCGGCCGCGACGGCCCACAGCACCTCGGTGTCCGGGGTTGCCCGCTCGGCCAGCGCGATGCTCAGGTGGCCGCAGCGCACGTGCGTGCCGTCGGCCGTCACCCGACCCTGGTGCACGTTGCGCAGGCCCAGGATCGAGCTGACCTCCAGTGACAGCGGCCGCCTGAAGACCTCGCGGACGGAGCCCGCCTGCAGCACGCGTCCGCGGGCGAGGATGACCAGCTCGTCGGCGAGCATCGCCGCCTCCTGCGGGTCGTGCGTGACCAGCACCGTGGCCAAGCCGTGTTCGCGTTGCAGCACGCGCAGCTCGCGCCGCAGCTGCGCCCTGACCGGCGTGTCGAGTGCCGAGAATGGTTCGTCCAGCAGGACCAGCTCAGGCGTGACAGCCAGCGCCCGGGCGAGGCTGACGCGCTGGCGCTGTCCACCGGAGAGCTGTCCTGGGTAGCGGTCGATCAGCTCGCTGATCGCCAGTCGCTCAAGCCACCAGGCCGCCACCTGCGGGTCAGCATCGGTGCCGAACGTGATCTGGTCCCAGACGGTGCGTCCCGGGAGCAGCCCATAGCCCTGCGGCACGTAGCCGATCCGGCGGTGTTCGGCGGGCAGGAGCGCCAGGTCTCTGTCGGCGTAGCGGATTGCAGCGCTCGCGGTGTCGGCAACCCCCGCCAAGGCGCGCAGGGTCAGCGTCTTGCCGGAGCCCGACGGGCCCACGATCGCGACCCGGCCGCTGCTTGCGCCACCGGCGATCTGCAGGCCGAAGCCCGCGAGGTTGGCGCAGATCTGGAACCTGAGCGCCCCAGGCGCCGTGCGAAGCGGCGCGACCGCGTTGGACGGCGCCTTCGGCGCGTTGCGGCGCAGGCCGCGTGGCAGGCGGTGGATGGTGCTCAGCGAGATCGCCAGCGCCGCCACGACAAAGGCCAGTACGGTTGGCGCCTCTGCCTGCGAGAGCGGTCCGGAGGAGAACAGGTTGTCCACGTAAACCGGCAGGCTGTAGGGGTGGTAGGCGAGGATCACGACCGTCCCGAACTCGCCGAACGCGCGCAGCCACATCAGGATCATGCCGGTGCGGATGCCGTCTGAGGCTGCGGGCACATCAACTCGCAAAAAGCGCGAGAGCGGCCCGTGCCCGAGCGTGGCGGCCAGCTCGTCCAGCGTGGGGTCGACGGCGGCAAAGGCGCTGCGCGCGACGACCACCAGGAACGGGATCGATACGAACGACTGGGCGATGATGAGACCCCAGATCGTCTCCGTCAGCCGCTGTCCTGAGAGACTGCCGAGGAACGAGTAGGGCCCGACTATGTAGATCAGGATGATGCCGGTGACCAGTGGCGGCAGTGCCAGGGGAAGCTGCACGAGCACCCTTAGTGCGCCGCTCAGTCGCCCGCCGCGCTTGGCCAGGATGTAGGCCAGCGGGATCCCGGTGACCACACCGATCAACAGCGATGCGCTTGCGCTGATCACCGATACGCCCAGGGCCGACCACAGGCCCGGCACGTTCCAGCCCTCCTGCCCGCCGCCGATAACACGCACGACGAAGGCTGCCAGCGGAAAGCCGAGGTAGATGGCCAGCAGCCCACCGAGCCAGAGCAGCGGGCGCGGCTGGCGACGTTTCACGGCGCGAGCATCAGCGGATCACGCCGCCAAGCGCTGCCGGAACGCCCCTGCCGGTCGCGCGTGCGGGAGAGAGCACGATGAAGTGATCTGCGCGCAGCGCCCGCTGGCCGCTCGGGCCCAGCAGGAACCTGATGAAGGCCTCAGCCCCCGCGGTGTGGGGCGCATGGTGCAGCAGCGCGATGGTGTAGTCGCCCTGCACCTTGACCCCCGTCAGCCGGACGAACGGGCTGTGCTGCGAGTTGGCATCCGCCTCGTACATGAAGGAGGCGTCGAGCTCACCGTTCTGGATGCCCGCCTGCTCGGTTGTCTCCGAATACTCGTCTGAGGATTCGCTGGCCAGCCTGTCGAGCGCTGGCAGATGCCTGCGCGTGGCAGTTGCCCGCAGTGCTCTGACAGCCAGCACGCCGCCCGGATCCTGGGTTGGATTCGTGCGCCCGAGCCGGAAGTCGGGCATGGTGATCACCTTGTACCAGGGCATGGTGCGCAGGTCGTGCGCGAAGCGGCTCTTGGGGTAGTACCCGAGCACGTAGGGCGAGGCGGCGAAGGAGGCGTACCAGCTCACCCAGTCGCCGTTCCTGCGGCCCTCGAGCATGGCGTTGATCGACGGGGCGGCGCTGATGAACACATCCGCCACGGCGGTCCTGTTGCGAATCTCGGCGGCGAGCGTGGAGGATCCTCCGGGGGTGTTGACAAGCGTGTAACCGGTTGCTCGGTGAAAGGCTGGCCCAATCGAATCGCTGAGGAGCGTGTCAAGCGACCCGGCCGAGTACACGTCCACAACGCCCGAGCGTCTGGCCGCCGCCGCTGCGGCGGCCACCCCGGTCGTGACGGCGGCCAGCGCGAGCGCGAGGGCGAGCGTTCGCGCGACGTTGCCGGCGTGCAGCCGAAATCCGCCCGCTGAGCGTGTCTTCCTCAACGCCGCCTCCAGTTGTCGTTGCATTCGCCCAACACGATGCCAGAATCCTGGCATATATAGTCGCAGCATGCGAGCGCAGCTGCGCACACGACGTTTGGCGCTGGGTCTGACGCAGTCCGAGTTGGCTGCCGCGGCAGGCGTCAGCCGTCAGCTCGTCGCCGCCGTCGAGGCGGGGGTCAACGTGCCCGCGGCGGATGCCGCGATGAGGATCGCCAGGGTGCTCGAGTGCACAGTTGAGGAGCTGTTCGCGACGGCAGCAGACCGCGTGCTGGGAGATTTCACAAGCCCCGGCTCGCTTGTTGTCGCGGGCTGTGACCCAGCGCTTGCGGTGGCGGAGCGAATGCTTGCCGGCCCGAGTTACGGTCACAAGGATGGTGCCCATGCGGGCTTGGTCGCGATCGACGCGACCTCCGGAACCGCGCGCGCCGCGCTGCACGCGGGGACCATACATGCGGCCGTCGTGCACGGCCCACCGGAGAGCCTTGGCGAGGCGCATGTGGATCTGACGCGTGTGCAGCTGGCTGGCTGGCAGGTCGGGCTGTGCCTGCCACCGGACCTCGGAATGGACAGTCTCGATGCGGTCCTGCAAGCGGGCCTACCGATCGTCCAGCGTCCGGACAGCGCCTCAAGCCAGCTGGCGCTGCGCCGCGCCGCGGGTGCGCTGGGCTACGGAGAGCTGCCGGCGGGCATCGTCGCCAACGGTCACCGTGACGCCGCACGCGCGGCCGCGGCGCTCGGTAGCGCTGGGCTAACCACCGAGGGCGTCGCGCGCCAGCTCGGCCTTCGTTTCTTGGCGATCGAGGAGCACACGGTCGAACTCTGGCTGGCGGCGCGCTGGCGCGAGCACCCTGGCTTCATCGCGCTGCTTGATGTGCTCAACAGCCGCGGCTACCGTGCGCGCGTGTCGCGCCTGGGTGGCTATGACCTGACCGGCTGCGGCACCGTGCTGTCATCAGCCGGCTGCGCCCAGAGAGCCATCACGAATTGAAGGCGACGACCGGACTCGAACCGGTGTAAACGGCTTTGCAGGCCGCTGGATAGCCGCTCTCCCACGTCGCCAGGAGCAGGCGCTAGGTTAGCTCAGAGCGTGAGCAGGACGCCGTTGCCGCTCGGGTCGCGGACCAGCGTCGCGTCCTCGCGGGCCGTCTCGGTGGGGATGCCGGCCGCTTCGATGCGGGCGAGCAGCGCGTCGAGCGAGCTCTGGTCGGGCAGCCGCAGCTCAAAGGCTCTGAGCCCAACCGATCCCGGCGCGGGCGCCTGACCGCCGCGGCTCTGCCAGGTGTTGAGGCCGAGGTGGTGGTGGTAGCCGCCGGCTGAGACGAAGAGCGCGCCGGGATAGGTCCTGACCATCACGTCAAAGCCGATCACGCCTTTGTAGAACGCCTCCGTGCGTTCAAGCTCGGAGACCTGCAGGTGCACGTGGCCGATGCGTGTGCCGGCCGCCATCGGCGCCTGCACGAGCGCGGCCGCGTCAGTCTGGCGCAGCTCGCCGACCAGGGCGTCCAGGTCAAGGGGAAGCGTCGCCATCTGGAGCACCCCGTCACGGTCGTGTGGCCACTCCTCGCGCGGGCGGTCGCGGTAGATCTCGATTCCGTTGCCGTCCGGGTCGCTGAGGTAGAGCGCCTCGCTGACCAGATGATCGGCGGCGCCGTCAAGCCGCCAGCCGGCGCGCGCGAGGCGAACCAGTGCGGCGGCCAGATCGAGCCGACTCGGTACCAGGATCGCGAAGTGGTAGAGCCCTGTGTTGCGCGGATTACGGGGTGGCGCGGCCGGATCGGCGCTGAGCGAGAGGAGGGGCGGCCAGCGGGCCGCCCCTCCCAACAGAACTGTGCCATCCGGCTGTGGCTCAGCGACCAGGCCGAGCGCCCGCTCGTAGAAGTCGAGCGCACGCCCCGGGTCTGTGATCGTCAGCTGCACCTGGCCGAGCGTGGTCTCGGCGGCGAGTCGCGGTTCTGTCAGGGTGTCCGTCATCGCTTG